>CAZAAM010000066.1:0-10027 GCA_964483055.1 uncultured Victivallales bacterium | reverse complement strand
CCGAGTCGCTCTGCCCGTCGGCGATGAGCGGAAGGAGCTTCTTGATGTCGTCGCCGAAGAGATCGTTCGCAAGGAACGGCTCGCGCGCCTTCAGCGCATTCAGATTGCCGCGCAACGTGTTGATTTCGCCGTTGTGCGCCAAATAGCGGAATGGATGCGCTAAGTTCCAGGTCGGGAAGGTGTTCGTGCTGTAGCGCTGATGGACGAGGCAGAGCGGCGACTTGAATTCCGGGTCGCGCAGGTCTAGATAGAAGTTTTCCAGCTGGGTCGCAAGGAGCAATCCCTTGTAGACGATGCTCCGCGTGGACATGCTGCAGATGTAGGCGTCCGGTTCGTTCTTTTCGATCAGACGGCGCATGACATAGAGCTTGCGCTCGAAGCGTCCCTGGTCCCATTCCGGCGCAGGCTGAATGAAGTACTGCCGGATCAGAGGACAGGTTTCGCGCGCGGCGCGTCCGATCTTTGTCGCATCGCACGGGACGTCGCGTACCAGAAAGACCTTGCCGCCTTCCTGTTCGACGATGCGGATGATGCCGTCTTCCAATCCGCGATTGCCAAAGACCATCGCCACGCCGTAGCGTCCGCGCGGCGGCAGATTCGGAATCTCCTTGCGGAAGAAATCGTCCGGCATGGCCATCAGAAGACCGGCGCCGTCGCCTGTCTCCGGATCGCCGCCGGCCGCGCCGCGGTGCATCAGGCGTTTGAGTACGGTCGTTCCCTTGACGACGATTTCATGGGAGGCTATATTATTGATGTTGGCGACGAGCCCGACGCCGCAAGCGTCGTGTTCGTTTTGAAAGCTGTAAAGGCCCTGATCCGTAACCGGAAAGCGCTGTCGATCATCATTGTTCATCGTGAGAAATCCCTTTCCTGACTTGTGAAACAACCTGAAAGATGTAGCAGGATTCATGCCAGGCTCTTGTTCAGGGTGAAATGACGCACTTTCTTTACAAAAAGAGAAAACAATGGAGAAATGTTTTACATCAGGTGAATAAAAGAAAGGGGATGTCGAGCGGAGAATCGCGTTGGCATAAAAAATGCTTCCACCTTTGGCGAATCCACGTGAAAACAAAGGACCCATCGAATGGAAGCCGTAAGCGCCGACGCGGGACGCGCCGAAAGCGCGCCGATGCCGGCCAAGCCCGTCTCGATGGAGCATTACGCCGAGGACGTTTTCAATGAGAACGTCATCCGCGAATATCTCCCGAAGGACGTCTGCACGAAGCTCCTGGCGACGATTGAAAATCGCGCGCCGCTCGATCCGGAGATTGCAGGCAGCGTGGCGCACGCCATGAAGAAATGGGCTTTGGAACGCGGCGCAACGCACTTCACCCACTGGTTCCTGCCTCTGACCGGATCCACGGCGGAAAAGCATGACGCCTTCCTCGAGCCCTCCGGCGCCAAGGCTTTGATGAGCTTTTCCGGAAAGAATCTGATCGTCGGCGAACCTGACGCCTCCAGCTTCCCTTCCGGCGGCATTCGCTCCACCTTCGAAGCGCGCGGATACACTGCGTGGGATCCGACCAGTCCGGCGTTCATCAAGCGTCATGGAAACGGCGCGACTCTTTGCATTCCAACCGCGTTTTGCGCCTATACGGGCGAGGCTCTCGACAAGAAGACGCCGCTTCTGCGTTCCATGCAGGTTCTTTCCGCTTCCACGAAGCGCCTGATGAAATTCTTCGGCCTTCCGGACGAGAAGGTCGCAATCACGCTTGGCGCCGAGCAGGAATACTTCCTGATCGACAAGCACTTCTATTTGCAGCGTCCTGACCTGCTGCAGACGGGACGCACCGTCTTCGGCGCGCCGCCGCCGAAGCATCAGCAGTTGGAAGATCACTATTTCGGCTCCATTCCGACCCGCATCCTGAACTTCATGACGCAGGTTGAAAACGAGCTGTGGAGCCTCGGCATTCCTGCCAAGACGCGCCATAACGAAGTCGCGCCGGCCCAGTTCGAGCTCGCCCCGATGTTCGAGGAGCTCAATCTCGCCTGCGACCACAACATGCTTATTATGGAAGTCCTGCGTCAGGTTGCGGAGCGCAACGGCTTGGTCTGCCTGCTCCACGAGAAGCCGTTCGCCGGCGTCAACGGATCCGGCAAGCCCAACAACTGGTCCATCTCCTATGGAAAGCGCAACCTGTTGAATCCTGGAAGCGATCCGCATCAAAATACGATCTTCCTGACGACGCTTTGCGCGATCATTTCCGCCATTGACACCCATGCGGATCTTTTGCGTGAGAGCGTCATCGGCGCGGGCAACGACCATCGTCTCGGCGCCAACGAAGCGCCCCCGGCGGTCATTTCCATGTATCTTGGCGATCAGCTGGCGGAAATCATCGAACAGCTTGAAAAAGGCGAGCTGAAGAGCAGCAAGCATGCCGGCAAGATGGTGATCGGCGTCGATACGCTTCCGCCGCTGCCGCGCGACGCGACGGATCGCAACCGTACGAGTCCGTTCGCCTTCACCGGCAACAAGTTCGAATTCCGCGCGCCGGGTTCCAGCCAGGCTTGCGCCGAGCCGAACATCATCCTGAATCTGATCGTCGCCGAGGCGTTCGACAAGATTTCCGATCAGCTGGACAAGCTCTCCGCCGACGAATTCAACACGGGTCTGCAGACGATTCTGCAGAACATCATCAAGGAGCACAAGCGCATCATTTTCAACGGCGACGGCTACAACGACAGCTGGCTGGAAGAGGCTGCCCGCCGCGGTCTTCCGAATGCGCGCTCCACGATGGAGGCTCTCAAGGCGTTGCTCGATCCGCAGAACGTCGCGCTGTTCGAAAAGTACGGCGTCTTCACGAAGCGCGAACTCGAATCCCGCTATGAAGTCTTCGAGGAGGAGTATCATCGCAAGATCCGCATCGAAGGCGACGTTGCCACGGGAATCGTCAGCAGCATGATCCTGCCGACCGCGTCCGCATACTTTGGAAAGCTCTCCGCGGCGCTTGCCGATGCCAAGAAGGCTGACGTTGGAGCCGGATGCGAGGCTATCAAGGAGCAGGCGGAGGAAATCGGCAAGCTGCTGGACGATCTTGTGAAGAAGCAGGCGGCGCTGAAGAAGACGCTGACCGACGGTTTGCACGAGGACGTGCTGGCGGCCCTGGCTGAAATCAGAAAGACTGTCGACACGCTCGAACACCTGATGCCGGATGACCTCTGGCCGCTGCCGAAGTATCGCGAAATGCTCTTCGTGTACTGATCAGGCGGCATGCCAAATGTCAGACCAATTGAAACATGAATGCGGAGTCGCGCTTCTGCGACTCCGCAAGTCTAAAGACTACTATGCTCGCATGTACGGGACGGAGCATTACGGCTTTCAGAAGTCGGCGCTCCTTCTCGAAAAGCAGCACAACCGGGGGCAGGACGGCGCAGGCTTGGCCTGCCTCCATCTTCATCCGCAGCCTGGGCGTCCCTGCTACGACGTGGAAAAGTCATGCGGAACGATGCCCCTTGCAGAACTCTTGGAGCAGTGCGGACAGCGCATCGCGGCGAACTCGGACGTCTTTTCCGGGAACGTCTTTCTCGGACATCTTCGCTATGCCACGTTCGGACCGCAGGACATCCATGCTTGCCATCCGTTCATCCGCGAAAGTTCGTTCCTGAACCGGATTCTAATGCTTGCCGGCAACTTCAACCTCACGGATACGAAGGACATCTTTCGCAATCTGGTGAAAAGCGGACATCATCCCGCCGGGGACAGCGACGGATATCTGATCCTTCAGCTTCTGACGCATTATCTGGAACAGGAGATCTCTTGTTTCGGCGAGCGCCGAAACTTCGCCAAGATTCTTCGCGAAACGGCGTCCAATTTCGACGGAGCCTTCACGTTCTGCGGAATGACCGGCGACGGACTCGCGTTCGCACTCCGCGATGCGCATGGAATTCGTCCCGGCTACTTCTATTTCAACGACGAAATCGCGGTCGTCGCATCCGAACGTCCGGCCATTCAGGCTGCATTCAACTGCACCACGGCGGAAGTGCAGGAGCTGCCGCCGGGCAAGGCGATTCTGATGCATCCGAACGGCGATGTCGAATTCGCCGACTGCCTGCCGCCCAAGAAAAAGCGTTCCTGCGTCTTCGAGCGCATCTACTTTTCGCGTGCGAACGATGCGGAAATTCATCAAGAGCGCAAGAAGCTCGGGCATGCTCTGATTCCGCGCATTCTTCAGGCGATCGACGGCGACTTGAAGAACTCCTTCTTCAGCTACATTCCGAATTCCGCGCAGGTCTGCTTCCACGGCATGCTCGAAACTTTGGGAGAGATCGGCCTGCAGGCCGGGGAGAAGATTCGTTTCGGTCAGGTGGCGGTCAAGGACGCCAAGTTCCGCACGTTCATCGCGGACGCCGAGTGCCGCAAAGACTTTTACATGCATATCTACGACGTGACCTACGGGCTCGTCCGTCCGGGGTCCGACGTTCTGGTCGTGCTCGACGATTCCATTGTGCGCGGCAACACCATGCGCAACGCGATCCTTCCGATTCTTGACCGCTTGAATCCCAAGAAGATCGTTGTTGCGAGCTCCGCACCGCCGATCCGGTATCCGGATTGCTATGGCATCGACATGGCGACATTGCATGAGCTGGTCGCATTCCGCGCGCTGATCGACATTCTGGAGAAGCACGATGACATGGAGTTTCTGGAGACCTGCTACCGCGAGGCGAAACGGCAGCTCAGTCTTCCGGCGACCGAACAGACGAACTGCCTGAAGAAGCTTTACGAGCGATGCACGGATGAAGAATTGGAGGCTGCAATTGCAGCGCGCTTGAAACCGAAGGACATGAAGGCAGAGTTCCAAGTCATCTTTCAAACATGCCGCGATCTTCGCAGATCGTGTCCGAATCACACAGGGGATTGGTATTTCACGGGAAATTATCCGACGCCCGGCGGCTTCCGGGTCGTAAATCAGGCGTTGGTCAACTATATGGAGCGAAATTATGAACGCGCTTATTGACGAGTTGCGAAAGAAATGGGAGAGCCAGCGGCGCCGGTCGGCGTTTCTGGCGTTGGAGGACGGCTCGGTCTTTCGCGGCGTCGCGTTCGGCGATCGCCGCGATTCGCCGGGCGAAGTCATTTTCAACACGGGGATGACGGGATATCAGGAGATCGCCAGCGATCCTTCCTATGCAGGGCAGTTCGTCACTTTGACGGCGGCGGAAATTGGCAACTACGGGTGCAATCCGCAGGACGACGAGTCCCGCGGGTTGTTTTTTAACGGATTGGTAATCCACAACTTGAACGAACCCTCGAACTATCGCGCAGAAGAGAGCCTCGACGACTTTCTGAAAAGCCGAAAACGTCCTGGCATCTACGGCGTGGACACCCGCGCGCTGACCCTCCTTTTGCGCGAGAAAGGCAGCCAGAAGGCGTGGCTTCACGTCTCCGACGAGCCGATGGAAGAGGAAGAGGGCGTGCGACGCGCGCGCGAATGGGAGGGCGTCGACGGATGCGACTATGCATCAAAGGTTACGATCGACAAGTCCTTCGCGTGGAACGCAGAAGGGAAGGCGCACGTCGTCGCCTACGACTTCGGATGCAAGCGGAACATTCTGCGCTGCATGGAGGAGGTTGGAATGCGCGTGACCGTCGTGCCATCCCGCACGGATGCGGATGAAGTTCTCGCAATGAAGCCCGACGGGGTCTTTCTTTCCAACGGGCCTGGCGATCCCTCCGCGGTGACCTACGCCATCGAGAACGTCCGGCGTCTTCTCGGGCGCGTTCCTCTGATGGGCATCTGCCTTGGACATCAGCTGCTCGGTCTTGCCTGCGGAGCGAAGTGCGGACGTCTGAAATTCGGACATCACGGCTGCAATCATCCGGTCAAGGACCTGAGCGACGGCGCCGTCGAAATCACGAGCCAGAATCATAACTACGCGCTTTCCGAACTGCCGGACGAGCTGGAGACGACGCATGTGAATCTGAATGACGGAACCGTTGAGGGAATCCGGCACAAGACCTTGCCGGTCTTCAGCGTGCAGTTCCATCCGGAAGCGGCTCCTGGTCCGCACGATGCGCACAGACTCTTTCAACGTTTTCTCGACATCATGGAGCGCAAATGACTACGAAACATATTTTTGTGACTGGCGGCGTCGTATCGAGCCTGGGCAAGGGAATTACGGCGGCAGCATTGGCGATGCTTCTGGAGCAGCGCGGATACCGCGTTGCCATGCAGAAGCTTGATCCGTATTTGAACGTCGATCCCGGCACGATGAGTCCATATCAGCACGGAGAAGTCTTCGTGACGGACGATGGCGCGGAAACGGACCTGGATCTCGGACATTACGAACGGATTGCCGGAATCAACTGCTCGAAGGCCAGCAACTACACTTCGGGACGAATCTACAGCAACGTGATTGCGCGCGAACGCGCCGGCGGGTATCTTGGCGGAACTGTTCAGGTGATTCCGCACATCACCGATGAAATCAAGCGCGCGATGCGGTCGCTTCACACAGATGGCGTGGATATCGCCATTACGGAGATCGGCGGCACCGCGGGCGACATCGAAAGTCTTCCGTTTCTGGAGGCGGCGCGCCAGTTCAAACTGGAGGCTCCGGTCGGAGACGTCATTTTCATTCATTTGACTCTGGTTCCTTATCTTCGTGCAGCAAAAGAGCTTAAGACCAAGCCGTCGCAGCAGTCCGTCGCGGTTTTGCGCAATATCGGCATTCAGCCGGACGTTCTTGTCTGCCGCGCCGAGGTGCCGATGGAGGAGGACCACAAGAAGAAGCTGTCCCTGTTCTGCAACGTTCCGGAACGCTATGTCATTGAAGAACTTGACGTGAAGCATTCGATCTACGAAGTTCCCATTGAGCTCGCCGGACACGGCATGGACGAAAAAGTGACCGAACTGCTCCGTCTGAAAGAAAAGCCGCTCGACCTGAAGGACTACCGCTCCTGGCTCGCGCGCATTCTTCGTCCCAAGGGGGAATGCGTCATTGCCGTCGTCGGCAAATACATCCGTCACCAGGACGCCTATAAGAGCATCTACGAAGCTCTGAGCCATGCGGGAATGAATCATTCGACGAAAGTCCGTTGTCTGAAGGTGGATGCAGAGAAGCTGGAGACGGAGGATCCGGAAATGCTGCTCGCTGAAGCGGATGGAATCCTCGTTCCCGGGGGCTTTGGAGAGCGCGGCGTTCGCGGCAAGATCAACGCCATTCAATACGCCCGGACGCATGGAATACCGTTTCTCGGCATCTGCCTTGGCATGCAATGCGCGGCTGTGGAATTCGCGCGCAACGTCATGGGGTGGAAGGATGCGCACAGCACGGAATTCGACCCGGAGACGACGCATCCGGTAATCGACCTGATGCTGGAGCAGCGAAACATCTCCGACAAGGGCGGCACGATGCGCCTTGGCGCCTACGCCTGCCGTCTGAAGCCCGGCTCGCGCACGGCGGAACTCTATGGAGTGGAAGAGGTTTCCGAGCGGCATCGCCATCGCTACGAATTCAATTCGAAGTGCAGAGAGGCGATGGAGAAGGCCGGACTCAGCATAGCGGGCGTGAATCCCGAGCACGGGCTCGTGGAAGTCATCGAGCTGTCGGATCATCCGTTTTTCATTGGATGCCAGTACCATCCGGAATTCAAGTCGCGTCCTCGCAAGCCGCACCCGCTGTTCGACGGCCTGATTGCGGCGGCCTTGAAGAAGAAAGGAAATCAAAATGCCTAAGCGCAACGACATACGGAAAATCATGCTGATCGGATCCGGTCCGATCGTCATTGGACAAGGTTGCGAGTTCGACTATTCCGGCGTCCAAGCCTGCAAGGCGCTGCGCCGCGAGGGGTACGAAATCGTTTTGGTCAATTCGAATCCTGCGACGATCATGACCGATCCGGAGATGGCCGACCGGACGTACATCGAGCCGATGACGCCGGATATTCTGCATGAAATCATTCGGAGAGAGCGCCCTGACGCTCTTTTGCCGACGCTTGGCGGTCAAACTGCGCTCAACCTCGCGATGGAGCTTCATGAAAAAGGCATTCTGGAACGCTATGGCGTGGAAATGATTGGAGCTGATGCCGATGCGATCAATCGGGCGGAGGATCGTCAGCGCTTCAAGGAGACGATGCAGAAGATCGGACTTGATCTTCCTCTTTCCGGAAGCGCTCACTCTCTTGCGGAAGCGAAAGCGGTCGCCAAGACGATAGGATCCTGGCCGCTCATCATCCGTCCCGGCTTCACGCTCGGCGGAACCGGCGGCGGAATCGCGCACGATGAAAAGGAGTTTGAAGAAATCGTCAAGCGCGGACTTGACGCCAGCTTGAACACGGAGGTCCTGATCGAAGAATCCCTTCTTGGATGGAAGGAATTCGAAATGGAAGTCATGTGCGACAAGAAGGGCAACGCCGTGGTCGTCTGCTCCATCGAGAACCTTGATCCGATGGGCGTTCATACGGGCGACTCAATCACAATCGCGCCGATTCAGACCTTGAGCGATCGAGAATACCAGGCGATGCGCGATGATTCGCTCGCCGTGATGCGCGCGATCGGGATCGAAACAGGCGGTTCCAACGTCCAATGGGCGCTTCAGCCTGAGACCGGGCGCCGCATCATCATCGAAATGAATCCCCGCGTTTCACGCTCCTCGGCGCTGGCGTCGAAAGCGACCGGCTTCCCAATCGCGAAGATCGCCGCGCTGCTGGCTGTGGGCTACACGCTGGATGAATTGCGCAACGACATCACGAAAAGCACGCCGAGCTGCTTCGAGCCGTCTTTGGACTATATTGTCACGAAGGTTCCTCGCTTTACGTTTGAGAAATTCCCGAAGGCGGACGGCACGCTCGGCACGCAGATGAAGTCCGTCGGCGAGGCCATGGCGATCGGACGCGGCTTCAAGGAATCCTTTCAAAAAGCGTTGCGCTCCCTCGAGACGAAGCGCGCCGGCTTCGGCGCGGACGGCAAGGACGAAGCATTCGAATCCGTTTCCGACGACGTCCTGGAAAAAGAGGTCGCACGACCGAGCGAAGCGCGCATCTTCTTCCTGCGCGCCGCATTACGGCGCGGATGGAGCGTTGAGAAACTCTATTCCCTCACGCGCATCGATCGCTATTTTCTGCGTCATCTGCAGGAACTGGCTCTTTTCGAGGATGTCATCCGCGAGGCTGGAACGCTGGAGAATCTTGCAAAGGATCGTGCGCTGTTCCGCCAAACGAAGGAGTTCGGCTACAGCGATCGCCAGATCGCCTTTCTCCTGAATGCGTCCGAATCGGACGTCGCTTTTGCGCGAAAGGCGATCGGGCTGATTCCGTCGTTCGGGAGCGTCGATACCTGCGCCGGCGAATTCGAGGCGATCACGCCCTACTACTACAGTTCCTATTCCGATTCCTCGGAGTCGCCGCGCCCGCGCCGGCAGAAGCAGTCCATCATGATTCTCGGCGGCGGTCCGAATCGCATCGGACAGGGCATCGAATTCGATTATTGCTGCTGCCATGCGGCGTTCGCGCTCCGCAAAGCCGGCTGCGAAGTGGTCATGGTCAACTCGAATCCGGAAACAGTGTCGACCGACTACGATACGAGCGACAAACTGTACTTCGAGCCGCTGACTCTGGAAGACGTGATGCACGTGTATGAACGGGAAGGATGCACTGGGGTCATCGTTCAGTTCGGCGGGCAGACGCCGCTCAATCTTGCGCAGGCCTTGAAGAAGGCCGGAGCGAACGTCATTGGCACGGATCCGGACGACATCGACCGCGCGGAAGACCGCGACTTCTTCAAACGTCTGGCAGAGAAGGTCGGAATCCGGCAGCCGGAAAGCGGCATTGCGCACAGCGTTGACGAAGCGCTGCGCATTGCGAACGAAATCGGTTATCCCCTGCTTGTGCGTCCCTCGTTCGTTCTAGGCGGCCGCGGCATGGTGATCGTGCATCGCGAAGCGGATTTGCGGCGGTTCGTAGAAGAGGCGGCCGCGGCAGCGGAAGGCAAGCCGATTCTGATCGACCGGTTCCTGCAGAACGCCGTGGAGCTGGATGTCGACTGCATTTCCGACGGAAGAAAGACGGTGATCGGCGCGATTCTGGAACACG
>CAZAAM010000065.1:3556-10165 GCA_964483055.1 uncultured Victivallales bacterium | reverse complement strand
CAGGCGTTCCGCAGCGTCAAAGGTCCGGAAAGCACGGATTCGAGGAAGGGCAGGGCTCTTCCCAGCATTCTGCAAAATCCGGTCGCCACAAAACCTCTTCCCGTCAGGATCGGAATTCGCGGCCTGCTCCGAATCGGTCCGATGCTTCAGACGGGAGAGGCGAGGAAAAACCTGCGAATTCATAACTTTTCAATATATTGCATAAGGAGTTCAGTCATGGCAGTATTCAAGCCTTTTCACGCATTGATGCCGACGCCGGAAACGGTCGCGAAGGTCGCGGCCGTTCCTTACGACGTCGTGAATACCGAAGAAGCGGCAGCTTTCGCTGAGGGAAACCCGCTCAGCTTCCTGCATGTCTCCCGCCCCGAAATCGATCTTCCCGAAGGAACGGACATCCATTCCGACGTCGTTTACGCGAAGGCTTTGGAAAACTTCAAGTCTCTTTGCGCCGCCGCGCCGCTGACGCTCGACCCTGAAGAAAATCTGTACGTCTACTCCCTGAAAATGAATGGACGCACGCAGGTCGGGATCGCGGGCGTCGCCAGCGCGGCGGAATACGATGCCGGCATCGTGAAGAAGCATGAAACGACGCGCAAGGACAAGGAGGACGATCGCGCGCGCCACGTCATGACGCTCCGTTCGCAGACAGGCCCCGTCTTCCTTACCTATCGCGACTCCGACAAGATCAACGCCATCGTTTCGGAAATCGTTGCGCAGGAGCCGCATTTCTCCTTCATCGCGCCCGATGGCATCGAACACAAGCTCTGGAAGGCCGGCGCAAAAAGCATCGAGCTGGCGACGCTCTTCTCCGATGAGATTCCGTGTTTTTACATTGCGGACGGACACCATCGCGCCGCATCGGCTTCCCGCGCCGCGGCGACCTGCCGCAATGCCAATCCCGGGCACACCGGACGCGAAGAGTACAACTACTTCCTCGCAGTTGCGTTTCCTGCGTCGGAGCTGCGCATCCTTCCCTACAATCGCGCAGTCAAGGATTTGAACGGTCTGACGCCGGATGAGTTTCTTGCGATGGTGGAGAAGTCCTTCACGATCGAGGAGACGAATGAACCGGAGCCGAAGCAGAGCGGGACATTCTGCATGCTGCTGAACGGCAAATGGCTCCTTCTTGCGCCGAAATTCTCCACGGATGAATTTTCCGTTACGGATCGTCTTGACGTCAGCGTATTGCAGAACCATCTGCTGGAGCCGGTTCTCGGCATCGACGATCCGCGCACGAACGCGCGCATCGACTTTATCGGCGGAATTCGCGGAACGGGCGAGCTGGAAAAGCTTTGCCGCGAAGGACGTGCGGCCGTTTGCTTCAGCATGCATCCGACGACGCTGGATCAGCTGATGGCGATCGCCGATGCCGGAGCGATCATGCCGCCGAAGTCCACTTGGTTCGAGCCGAAGCTTCGCGACGGTCTCGTTTCCCATAACTTCTAACGAATTCACGCGACAGGAGCGGAAGAGGATTATGAAAACGGCAGTCGTCATACCGGCTCGCATGGGGTCGACGCGCTTTCCTGGAAAAGTTCTGGCCCTTCTAGGCGGAAAGACCGTGATCCGACGCGTTTGGGAGAATGCGATGAAATCCAAGGCGGATGTCGTCGTCATTGCGACCGACGATGAACGCGTTGCAACGGAAGCGCGTTCGTTCGGCGGAATCGCGCTGATGACGAAGCCCACGCATCCAAGCGGTTCCGATCGCGTTTGGGAGGCTGCTCAGAGCTTCCCGGATGCCGAGCTGATCGTCAATGTGCAGGGAGACGAACCTTTTCTTCCGCATGAAACCATTGATGCGCTGATCGATGCGATGCATGCCCCGGACAAGCCGGAGATGGCGACCGTGGTGCTGCCATGCGCACGCGAGGCCGTCGCGACGAATCCGAATTTGCCGAAAGTCGTTCTTTCCTCGGATGATTTCGCGCTGTATTTCAGCCGTTCAATGATCCCATATCTGCGAGAAGGCGGCGAAGAGACGGTCGTCTATCGTCATTGGGGCATTTATGCCTATCGTCGCGAGACGCTCGCTCGCTTCGTGAGCCTTCCGGAAGGCCGTCTTGAAAAATGCGAAAAGCTCGAACAGCTGCGCTCGCTGGAAAACGGAATCCGCATCAAGGCGATTCGGACGTCGTTCGAATCCATCGGAATCGACACGCCGGACGATCTGGCGCGCGCGGAACGTTTTTTGCAAGAACGCGCCGGTCGAGTTTGATTATTTCGGAAAACGGATGTATTGTATAGTGTCTTTCCATTTTGGACGAATTTCTCACTGAATGAAACATGCGGAGGTTGCATGAGCGGACAGGTCAAGGCATGCGGAATGACGATCGGAACGGGCGGCCCGTTCACGGTCATCGCCGGACCCTGCGTCGCGGAGAGCCGCGAATTGTGTCTCGAAGTCTGTCGCTTCATGAAGAATCTTTGCGACAAGCTTGGAATTCAATACATCTTCAAGGCATCCTTCGACAAGGCGAACCGAAGCAGCGGAACCTCGTTTCGCGGGCCAGGCATGGAAGACGGTCTTGCATGTCTTGCCGCAGTCAAGAAAGAGTTCGGCGTTCCTGTCATCACGGACGTTCATGAGTCAGTTCAAGTTCCGCGCGTCGCGGAAGAAGCGGACTTTCTTCAAATTCCGGCGTTTCTCTGTCGCCAGACGGATCTTCTGCTCGCATGCGCGCGCTCGGGTCGTCCGGTGAACGTCAAGAAAGGCCAGTTCATGGCGCCGGAGGACATGCGAGGCGCAATCGAAAAGCTCCGTTCCGGCGGAGCGGAGAACGTCATGGTCACGGAACGCGGCACGACGTTCGGATATCACAATCTCGTAGTGGATATGCGCGGACTTGCCGCGATGCGGTCTCTCGGAGTCCCCGTCGTCTTCGATGGAACCCACTCCGTGCAACTGCCCGGCGGTCTTGGCGGCTCTTCGGGCGGACAGCGGGAGTACGTGCCGGTTCTCGTGCGCGCGGCGGCGGCGGTCGGAATCGATGCATTGTTCCTGGAAGTGCATCCGACTCCGGACAAGGCTCTGTCCGACGGTCCGAACTCGCTGGACTTCGCCATGGCCGCGTCAACCATCGAACAAGCGTTGAAAATACATGAGCTTTCAAAAAGACTTATCTAAAATTAAGGCGATCGTCCTCGACGTCGACGGAGTTTTGACCGATGGTCGGATCGGATACGGCGCCGGAAGCGGAGATGAAATCAAGTTCTTCCACGTCCGCGACGGACACGGAATCTGTCTTGCGTTGCGCGCCGGGCTGCGGGTCGGAATTCTTTCCGGGCGTCGTTCCATCGCCAATGAAACGCGGGCGGCCGAGCTCAAGCTCTCCTTCCTCTATGAAGGGTGTCTCGATAAGCTTTCCGGTTTCGAACTGCTTTTGCAGGAGCAGAGGCTTTCCGCCGAAGAATGCATGTACGTGGGCGACGACCTGGTGGATCTTCCGCCGATGCGACGAGCCGGCTTCCCCGTCGCGGTGGCCGACGCCGTTCCGGAGCTGGATGCCGTCGCCGCCTATCGAACGAAGCTGCCCGGCGGATGCGGCGCCGTGCGTGAGGCGATTGAACTTTTGTTGAAAGAACAGGGGCTATGGGAAGACGTTACGCGGAAATATTCTCTTTGATCCTTGCCGTTCTCCTGACTCCGCTTTTCATGCGGGCTCAGGATCTCGGAGGAGGAACCGCGGCGGAGCTCAAACGCTATATTCTGCCGCAGTATCACGGCGACGACAATCATCTGCAGTTCGTCGTCTACGGGCAGGCCGCTTTGAACAAGGGGTCGCTCTTGGCCTTGGACAATCCGATCATTGACGTCGTGGACGAACGCGTTCGCACGTTGCGCGAAATCGAGACGCTGAAAGCCGACGAACCGTTGCCGAAGGCGTATCCGCTGGAGACGCATGACTCGGAGATCATCCGCTTTTGGTCCAATCCGAAATATGCGCATGCGCGCGCTTGGGTGTTTTCCAACAAGGCAGTCTTCAACAAGACGACGAAAGTCTTTTCCAGCGATGATGTCGCGCATTTCCGATCGCGAGAAATGGATGCGGACGGAATCGGCTACGACGCTTATCCGGAACGGAAGTTCATCCATATTCGCTCGAACGTGAGGATTCGCCTTCGATTGAATTTCCATGCGACCGGCATTCCGCAATACGAACCCACACAGGAAGGAAACGAATCATGATTCTCCTCTCGAAGAAAGCGGCGCCGCTTCTTCTTGCCTTGACGCTCGTCGCGCCCGCCTCGGCGCAGATTCCGGACATTCTCGGGAAAAACATCTCGACCTCCAACAGCGACGAACCGACCTATGTGACCGCTTTGACCATGGACGTCGACGTGGAGAACAACGTTACGACCCTTCTGGGCGACGTCGTCGTCGATGACCGCGACGTGAAGATCACCTGCAACAAGATGATCATTTATATGGAGGATTCCGCCAAGACGGACGCGGAGGATTCCGGCGCTTCCTCCGAAGAATCCGATGGCGCGAAGGCGCAGACCGACGCTGAAAAGCAGTCTTCAACGGCGTCCGAAGACGGAAAGGAATCCGAGGACGGCAGTCTCTTCAGCGCGACCGGAGGCGGCAAGCAGGTCTCCAGAATTCATTGCATCGGGGACGTAGTCATTATCCGCAAGAACATCGAACAGACTGAAAATGAAAACGCCACGTCGGACGAAGCCGTCTTCGATGTGAAGACGAACATCATTACGATGATTGGCAATCCCATTCTGAACAGCGGAAAGAGCAAGATGAAGAGCCAGAAGATCGAAATTCTGCTCAATGAGGGCGGACGCATGAAGTTCACTCAGCCCGACGGCATGTTCTTCCGCGACGGCAATCGCGGGAAAACGACGAAACCGGGAGCCTGACGCATGAGTGAAAACTACAAAAGCCAGCTCGAAGCCCTGATGGAGGACGAGCCGCCTTCCGTGGAAACGAATGCGAATGCGGCAGAAGACGGGCATCTTCCGACGGCCGAGGGCGATCCGTCCTCAGAGAACGTCAACGGCGCGAACGGCGACGATCTGCTGCTCGACGCACGCGGACTCGTAAAGATCTACCACGGCAAGCGTGTCGTCAACGACGTGAATCTCAAAGTTCACCGCGGCGAAGTCGTCGGACTGCTCGGTCCGAACGGCGCCGGCAAGACGACTAGCTTTTACATGATCACCGGCCTGATCAAGCCGGACGGAGGCGAAGTCTTCTTCAAGGGCATAGACGTCTCGCATTTTCCGATGTACATGCGCGCTCGCATGGGCATGGGCTATCTCGCACAGGAGCCCTCGATCTTTCGCAAGCTCACCGTCGAAGACAACATCATGGCGATTCTTCAGACGCTCGCCATTTCGAAGAAGGAGCGCGAAGCGCGACTGGAGTCGCTGCTGAACGAACTTGCCCTGACTCCGCTTCGCAAGCAAAAGGCCATGACGCTTTCCGGCGGCGAACGGCGTCGGCTGGAAATCACGCGAGCGCTGGTGTCGAATCCCTCGTTCATTCTGCTCGACGAGCCGTTCAGCGGCGTCGATCCGATCGCCGTGTTCGAAGTGCAGCAGATCATTCAGAAGCTGAAGATGCGCAATCTCGGCATTCTGATCACAGACCACAACGTCCGCGAGACGCTTTCCTGCGTGGATCGCGCGTATCTGATGGCGCTCGGCGTCGTCTGCTGCGAAGGCGATCAGGATTACCTGATTCATAACGAACAGGCCAGGAAGGTGTATCTCGGTCCGGCGTTCACCATGTAATCGGATATGGATGGGAGAATGGCGATGCAGCATCAGATGCATTTCAGCATCGTGGTTCGCGTTTCCGACTTGGACAAGGCCCGTTCCTTTTATCAGAACGTGCTAGAGCTGGGCGCGCCCGTGCTCGACAGCAATTTTTGGGTGGAGTTTCCTCTTGGGAATCAGACGTCGCTTGCTTTGGAGAAGGCGCCTGTTCCTGATAAAAGAGAACCTTTTCCGCGCGTCCTTTGGACCTTCCGCGTGAAGTCGCTGAAGAAGTTCATCGCCCGCTTTTCCGAATTCGGTTATGATCCGGGCGAAGAGAAATGGTCGGAATTTCTGGGCGCGCATCTGAGGGAATTTCATGATCCCGAAGGCAATCCGTTCTACGTGACGGACGCGGATCGCATCTGATGATGTCGCGAATGTTTCAACGCCTTTGTCTTCGCAGAAACCTTCCGGCATTGGGATATCCGCGCTTTCTCGCAATTCTTCTTTTGCTTTCATTCCTGTTCGCTTGTCCGGCGCGAGCCATGTCCGTCTGGATGAACGTCGCGCTTTTTGAAAAGACTCGTTTTCATCAGGATGCGCATGACGCATTCTTTCTTTCCGCATCGAAGATTTTGGAACGCCTGAAGGAGCGGAAGACGCCCATATCCGTCCGCGCGGTCGTCATGACGGATTCTCCTCCTTGTCTGATCGTCTTTGGCGGATTGCGGAGCGCGCATCTGCGCTATGTCGCGGAATATGGAATTCTTGGAGACGGCTTTTCCATTCAGGAGCAGGAAAATGGAAGCGTCCGCATTCTTTCCGATGGAAAGCCGGAACTGACGGTCGCGTTTCCGAAAGAAGGCGTCGCAGCGATTCTTCCAGCAGACG
>CAZAAM010000065.1:0-3546 GCA_964483055.1 uncultured Victivallales bacterium | reverse complement strand
CTTGTCAGCGAAGCCCCGGAATGGAGCTTCGACGTTCGTTCGGCGTTTTCCGTTCCGGATGACAAGTTCGCATTCGCATTGACATTGGATGATCCGGGACGGAATCCTGTTCTTTCTCAGATGAACGGAGTTCGCCGAATCAGCGTTGTCGCAAGCTATGATTCCGTTTTGCAGCGTCCGGTTTCCGGACGAATTCTTCTAGAGACCGCCGACGATGCGACTGCGCTTCGGCTGTACGCCTCCTGCGTCGATTATTTCAAGAACGTCTATGCGAACGCGGCAAAGCTGGGGCCGATTCCTGCGGATCTTGCTGACGCCTTTCGAACGTCCATGCGCGGGCGCGACGTCTTCGTGGATGTTTCCCTGAAAGAGGAGCATGCCGCGTTCCTGCTCAAGACATGGCGCTCGAAGCTGTCGGAGGCGTTGACTCCGGTTCTTGCGGAAGAGCTGGAATCGTTGCAGTGAATACGGATCCGATTCCGTATTCGGAACGGAAGGATATCTTTGCGCGGTTCATTTCTGCGAGGCGTCGGGAAAGAACCAGTCCGATGCCGACGCCTTCCGTCAAATGGTCCGGCCCATTGTCGATGCGATAGAAGTCCTTGAAAATATTGTCCTTTTCTTTATCCTGGATTCCGATTCCCGTGTCCGCGACGTCGAGGATCGCGAAGTCTCCCTTCCGTACGAGCGAGACGGATACGGAGCCGCGTTCCGTGTATTTCACGGCATTGCCGAAGAGATTGAAAAAAATCTGACGCAGCATCCGCTGATCCGCTTCGACCATGACATCCGGTTCGATGTTGATGCGAACGAGCAGCCCCTTTTTTTCGGCGAGCGGCCGCAGCAGTTCTGCGGATTCGGCGATCGCCGCGGAGAGATTGAAGCGCGCAAGGACCGGCTTCAGGGTTCCTGCGTCAGACTTCGCCAGATCAAGGATCGACGTAATCAAGGCAAGCAGATGTTCCGCCGCCTTTAAAATGCGTCCGGCTTGCGTGCGGATTCGTTCTGGCGACGCGGTTTGCGCTCGCATTTCCAGAAGTTCGGAGAAGCCGATGATGGAATTGAGCGGCGTGCGGAGTTCATGAGACATGTTCGCAAGAAAACGATCCTTGTGCTGGCGCGCTTCTATAAGGCGTTCAGCATGTTCGCGGAGACTGCGCACCGCTCCGTTCAGTTCGAACGTCTGTTCCTTCAATTTGCGCGCCATTTCGTTGAAGTCGTTCATGACTTGTCCGCATTGATCCGTCGTAATGCGGTGGAAGCGAAAGTCGAGGTCGCCGTTTCGGAGCGCGAGCGTTCCGCGCCCCAGTTCGTTCAAGGATCGGCTTTGATTCCCGACTATGAGCGCTACTGAGGCGCATGCGTACAGAATCGTGAAGCAGAGAAAAGCGGCGCAAAGCAGAAGGAGCGAACGGAGCGAGCTTGAAAAGCTCCTTTCGCCATCGAGAATGCGTGTTTTCGCATTCGTTTCCAGCACGGTCAGGGCCGCCGAAGCATCGGCAAGGCGTATTCGCAGGGCGTCTCGACGTGATTCCATTGAATCGGAGGAGATGTTTCCTTGCGCCGGCGCGCGGGCGATGTCCATTCCAGCTTCCAGAAGCGCCTGAACGGATCCTTGAAAGACGGACGCATGCTCCAGCTTTTCAGCCGCTCGGCGCAGGGCGAGCAGACGGTCGGGGAGGTGTTCCGCATCCTTGTCCGGAGCAAGAATTCCGTCCAGCTCCGCGCGGCAGGAAGCGAGCGCGAGCAAGACGTTTTCGTCGTGCGCGATGGCATCGGCATGTTCATTCAGTATGGACTTTGCCGACCAGACGGCGAAGCCGACGAAGAGGACGAGCGGGAAGAGATAGAACGCGACCAGCGCGTTTTGGAGGGTCTTTGCATCCCAGCGGATCATGCGCGCGCTCCGTCGGTCAAGCGAGCGGAAGGGCGATCTGTTTTTGGATCGCCGCGATGAGCTTTGCGATGCGCACGGGCTTTTCCAAAATGACGTTCGCGTGCTCGGCTTCCAGACGAGCGACCAGGGCTTCGGAAAGATGGGCGCTTGCGATGATGACAGGCGCATCGCCTGTGTCTGGATTGTCGCGGATGAGTTTCAAAAGCTCTTCGCCGTTCATATGAGGCATTCTAACGTCGAGGATGATCAGATCCGGCTTCCATGCGCCGACGAGCATTGCTCCCCGCATGCCATCCGATGCGCATTTAAGTTCATATCCCTGAAAGATTTCCAGAGCTTCTGCGATGATCTCATGAAACGCCTCGTCGTCATCGACCAAAAGGATGCGGATCGAATCCTCCCTGCGCAGATCCGCCTCTTTGTCATCTTTCGATTCGGCCAGACGCAGTCCCCGCGAACGTGCGAAGGAATCGAGTTGTTCCTGCGTGAAGCGATAGTGTCCGCCAGGCGTCGCCCCCCCTGGAATCAATCCCTGCCGAATCCAGTTGATCAGGCTGGAGCGACTGACGCCAAGATACTGCGCAGCTTCCTTGGTGCGGTAGAGTTTATTGCTCATGACGGGTCTCCGATGACATGCGTGAACCAAAGCGCGAGCAGAACCGCGCCAAGGACGATGCGATACCAGCCGAAAAGCTTGAAGTCGCGCTTCTTGATGTAGTCCATGAAAAACGCGATGACGCCCCATGCGACGAGGAACGCCGTAACGAATCCGACGAACAGAGCGCACCATTGCTCTCCGGTCATGCCTCCGAATCCCTTGAGGAGACTGAGCGCGGATGCGCCGAGCATCGTCGGAATCGCGAGAAAGAAGGAGAACTCCGCCGCGCACGTGCGGGAACAGCCGAGAAGGATTGCGCCGACGATGGTCGCAGCGGAACGAGAGGTGCCTGGAACCATGGCAAGGCACTGCGCGAACCCGATGAGCAGCGCGACGCCCCATGTGATCGTTCCGATGGAATCGAATTTCGCCCCCTTGCGCGCATCGCGGTCGACGAAAACGAGAACGGCGCCCCAGACGACAAGGGCGACGCTGACGACGAGAACGCTGAAGAGCCGTTCTTCGATGAAGTCATGGGCGAAGAATCCGATGAACGCCGCCGGAAGGAAGGCGACGACGAGCTTCGCCCACAACGGAAAAATCTTCTGGAATCCGCGAGAATCCCACGTTTCCGGGAAAAGCGCCTTGCGGAAGTAGACGACGACCGAAAGTATCGCGCCAAGCTGGATGACGACCTCGAAGAGCTTTGCAAAGTCGCGATCCGCCATTGGGAAGAAGCTGTCCACGATGATCATGTGGCCCGTGCTGCTGATCGGCAGGAACTCCGTGACGCCCTCGACGACGCCGAGGATGAAGGCTTGAAGATAAAGAAGCCAGTCCATAAAGCGGAATCACCCTTTCTTCTGTCCGGCGAGAAAGATTCCTTTCAAATTCATGCGGAGCGCTTCAGGCGCGCTGGAGGCTTCCATGCCGACATCTTCGGTGATTTCGCCGTTGTTGATGCGTTCCAAGAGAGAGTGATTGAATGTCTGCATGCCGTCTTCGACGCCGTTCTCGATGGAATCGACCCAGTATTTGCCTTGATCGTTGC
>CAZAAM010000064.1:0-10223 GCA_964483055.1 uncultured Victivallales bacterium | reverse complement strand
TCCGACAAAATCTGCGTCGCGCATGGAATCCGCGACGAAGCCGGCAATATTGAAGCTCTTTCCTTCGCCTCGAAGCCTGCCGACGGCTCTGTCAACAAAGGCGAAATCGTCGACCGCAACGCCGCGCTTCGCATCCTCTCCTCCGTCCTGGAAATCTCCGAAAAGAATCTTCCCGGCTCGCTCGACCGCACTCGCAACTCGGTCTACTTCCTGATCAACGGGCGGCATGTCGTCTCCCGGCGCGGCGAAGGCGCCGTTCAAATTTACGAGAAGGACAAGAAGATCACCCGCGCCCATGTCGAAGAAGCCATCCGGCGCGCTCAGAACATCGAACTTCCTCCGGATCAGACCTACGTTTCGATGTACGATTCCTTTTTCGTCCTCGACGGCCGCAACCGCGAGGGGAATCCGGTCGGTCGCCTTGCCGACCGTCTTAGCGCGAACATCCATATCATCACGGCGGGAAAGCAGCAGGTCGAGCTTGTCCGCAGCTTGCTCCGAGAACTCGGCTTCGAACAGGAGTCGCATCCAGTCTGCACGGCCATCGCCGACGTCTTCGGCGTCATGACCATGGATGAGCGCGAACAAGGCGCCCTCGTCTTTGACTTCGGCGCCACCGTTTCCTCCTATGCCGTCATTCAGCATGACGGCGTCCTCCTTACCGGTTCCATTCCAGTCGGCGTCGTCAACGTCGCCAACGATCTTTCCCTTGCTCTCGACCTCCCGTTCGACTTCTGCATGGACTTCCTGCGCGCCTCCACGCTCGACAAGCTCCGCGAAAAGGGAAGCAATTTCCTGGAATACCGCACGCGCGGCGCGACCGAACGCGTTCGGCGCATTCCGCTTGACTCCTTTGAAAAGGTCATGGATCTCCGCATTCGCGAAACCTTTCAGTTCTTGAAGGAAATCCTTCTCCGCGCAGGACTCGCTCGCGCTCTGCGCTCCGGAGCGGTCCTCACTGGCGGCGGTTCGATGATTCCTTCCGCCATGCAAATCTTTCAGGATCTGATGGGCGTCACCGTTCGTCGCGGCGAGCCGCTTGGAATCACCGGCGCGCTTTCATCCTTCCGCAACCCCATGCCGTGCTATGCTGCGATTCTTGGACTTCTCAAGCACGTCGCGGACCTTGATCCTGCCGCGCCGGGCGATCCGTCGGGGAGCATGCGCGATGCCGTCGAACGATTTGCCGATCGCATCCTTACTCTTTTTCATTCTAAAAAATAAAGGATTTTCGCCATGTCGGAAGAATCGTTTCGCAATCCTCAGGGACGCGTTCTTGTCCTCGGTCTTGGAGGCGAAGGCGTCCGCATCCTTGACTTCGTCCGCCGCAATCCCGCCGCGCAATGGATCTCCACGCTCGCGGTCGACACGGACGGATCCACTCTTCAGGAATGCGAGGCGGAAGCGAAGATCAACGCCTCCTCCGACTGGTCTCTCCGCAGCAACGCCGGCTGCGGCGGCGACATCATCCGCGGCGAACGCGCCATCGCGCGCGAACGCGCTAATCTCAAGCAGCATCTGAAGGACTTTCAGCTCGTTCTCGTCACAGGCGGGCTCGGAGGCGGAACGGGCACGGGCGGAGTTCGAACCATTGCGAGCGTCGCGCGCGAATGCAACGTCCCGACGATCTTCGTGCTGACGACTCCATTCTCCTTCGAAGCCTACGCGCGCAGAAAGAACGCCGACGCATGCCTGAAGGAAATCCTTCCCATGGCTGATCTCGTCGTCACGCTGCCGAACGACCTGCTTTTCTCCACGCTTCCCCCGCGCGCGCCCGTGGAAGCCGCATTCGCGCTCGCCGCAAAGGAAATGGCAGGAACGATCTGCGGCATCGCATCCGTTCTCCGCAGCCGCGATCTGATCGGCACGGACTTCGGAATCTTCATGCAAGCGCTTCGCGAAAGGCGCGCGGACTGCGGCATCGGAGTCGGCGTCGCATCCTCGTCCGACGGACTCGACCGTTGCACGCTTGCGCTGGAGCGCATGCTCGAATCTCCGTTCCTTGGCGGCATGGAGTCCATCCGAAAAGCCGACGCCGCCATCGTGACCGTGACCGGGGGAAAGGATCTTGAACTCGCGGAAGTCAAACGAGCTCTCGATCTTACGGCAAACGTTCTTCCAAAGGACATGCAGCTTGTTCTCGGAGCCAACACCTGCGAGGAGGCGACAGGCTCCGTGCAAATCACCGCCATCGTAATCCGTTACGAGCAAATCGCGCTGGAAAACGTCATCGGAAGCGCGCGCGTTCGCCGGATTTCTTCCTCGGAAGCGCGCTTGCCCGCCATGCGGTCGCAGGACGACGAACAGGAGCAGGGACTTCTGGAGCTGCCAAGCTATTCCAGAGGCTGCTTTGAAAAGTTCGCCATCACCAAGTTCCACGACGTGGATTTGGACATCCCGACCTTCCAGCGCCGCAACATCACCATCGACAAGGGCATCGGATGATGCGCGCCGGAATTCGAAGTCTTTCGATCGCCCTCCTCTGCGCCGCTTGCTCGTGCGCGGACGCGCCGCGCGGAGCTCTCTCCGAGCCGCCGACCATCGATCCCGCCTTCGCATGGGAATGCGTCGAGCGCAATGCGTCGATTCCTCGCCGTCAAGTCGCAACGGAAGGCAATCGGGAAGCCTTGCGCGTCATTCGGGAAACGGCGGAACAGTTCCTTCTCGACGTGCCCGGAGCGTCCTGCCGTATCAGCAATGGCGTTCAGGCGGCGACCGGCGTTTCCTTTTCCAACCTTGTCTGCCGAATTCCAGGTCCGGATGACGCGTTCATACTCATCGGCGCGCACCATGACGCCAAGCTGCTCCAAACCGTTCCCGACTTTCAGGGCGCGAACGACGGAGCCTCCGGCGTCGGCGCGCTGCTCGCCATGATCCGCGCAGTCGCGGACGCAGCACGCAAGGCGCCGCTTCCCATCGGCTTCCGTTTCGTCTTCTTCGACGGGGAGGAGGCGTTGCTCGCCTATTCGGACACGGACGGATTTCTCGGAAGCCGCCATGAAGCGGACGTCATGGAACGCGACGGATCTCTTCGCCATTGCCGCGCCATGATCCTTCTGGATATGATCGGAGACCGCGACTTGCACGTCGCCTTTCCTGCGAACTCGAATGAAAAGCTCGTCGCATGGGCGATCGACGAGGCGCGCAGAAGCGACGTTTCCGAATTCTTCTCGCGCGGCGGCATGATCGTCAGAGACGATGACGAAGCGTTCGCGAAAAAAGGCGTGCCGACGATCAATTTCATCGACTTCGACTACGGACCCGACAATCTTTACTGGCATTCCTCCGCCGACACGCTGGACAAGCTCGCTCCGGAAAGCATCGCCGTCGCGGCGAACCTCGCGCTTCGGCTCGCCTGGCGCGTCGCCGCGCAGAAAGGAAATCTTCCATGAATGACTTGAAGGAATGGATGAACGCGTCGGACATGCTCTGCGAAACGCGGGGCTCCCTGACGATGCATTTGCTTCCGTCGCCGTTCCGGAACGATCTCGTCGACGTGCTCGACCGCATCGACGATGTCATCGCATCCGGTCGCATGAAAAAGGATTCCAAGAACGTGCAAGCCTCGATCGTCGAACTGAACGGTCGCGAATTCTTCTTTAAGCGCACGAACAACAAGGGCCTCCGACATACGTTTCGCTATCTTTTCCGTCCGGCTCGCTCGTACCGCGCCGCTTATGCCGCAGAACGTCTTCGCGCAAAGAATCTTCCGACGCCGCGCGTCTGGGCGGCGGGTGAGCGCAAGTTCGGACCATACCTCATCGGAAGCTATCTCGTCACGGAAGCGCTTTCCGACGTCTGTCCCGCCTCGGCGTTTCTTCGCGACAATCCGAAGGCGGCTGAGCAGCCGGAAAGGATTCTGAAGGCGGCGGGCCGTCTTCTGCACGGCCTCCATTCCGATGGATTCTATCATGGCGACTTGAAGTTTTCCAACCTGTACCTGGAGGACGAGGAGCGTCTCGGGTTCTGGGATCTGGATTCCGTCCGCATCTTTCCGCACGAACCGCCGCAAAAATGGATTCAGCGCGACCTGGGGCGCGTGCTCTCTTCTTTCCTCATTGAGTTCGACCGCAATCCGGCGGCGAACGACGGATTCTTCAACGTCGCGAGACTCGCGTCCTGCCTGTGCCTCGCCTACGGTGCGGCGCATATGGTCGATCCCGACAACATCATCGCAGTCGCCTGCGAACGCTGGCTTTCGAAATGCAAACTGCGCCATTCTCTTGGAGGCATGCCATGAGTTCTGAAACGAACTGGAAGGGGCGAGTCGTTCGCATCGGCGACGCGCGCTTTCTTTTTCCGAATCCGCTGGAATTTTCCATGTGTCCCGCCACGGTCGAGTCGTTGGAGGAGACGTTTCAAGGCGCGACTCTTCTCAAGGACACGCCGAACGTCCGAGCCGCCATCGTCAAACTGGAGGGACGCGAAGTCTTCCTGAAGCGAATCATCTTCCCCCGCATCCCGTTGCGCTATCTGTTTCGTCATGCGCGAGTCTTCCGCATGGAGCGCTTCGCCGAACTGATCCGCAATGCGGGAATCCCGACGCCGCGCATGCTGGCCGCCGGGGAATTGCGCAAGGGGCTTCGCCTCCTCCGTGCATGGCTCGTCGAAGAGGCCGTCCGCGATGCCGAGCCGGTGCGGGATCTCTTTCTGCGTCCGGACGCCGCCGCGCGCATCGCCATTTATATCGAGGACTGCGGACGCGTCGCAGCCGCTTTCCACCGAGCCAAGCTTTATCACGGCGATCTCAACCAAAGCAATCTGCATTATCGGGGCGCGGTTCTTTCCGTCTGGGATCTCGACACCGTCCGCTACTGTCGACGCGGCGTGCCGAAGCGTCTGATCGTGCGCGAGCTGACGCGCATCGCTGTCGAAATCTGCGCTGCGGCCCTCCATTCCGGACAAGACCAGCTCAAGCCGTTCGCAAACTTCCGCGCTGTCGCCGGAAAGCTTATGGAATCCTATATCGAGGTCGCGCCGGACGCGCTTCCTGCATTGGAAGAACTGTTGGAATCCATGCGGCGACGCTGGGCTCGAAAATACGGAGAGCTTCCTCCGTTCGTCGATGCAGAGCGGTAAGCCGTCGGCATGCCCTTCTCACAGATTCCATTGCCGATAGGGCAGACGTGCGAGAAAGGAATTGAAATAGCGTGGATCGCCGGAAACCTCCTTCCCAAGCCACGGCGGACGCTCGAACGTTTCTTCCGCGCCGGACAGCTCCAGTTCCGCCACGACAAGACCTTCGTTCTCCCCATGGAATTCGTCCACTTCCCATACGTGTCCGCCGAACGGAACGAGCCAGCGCGTCTTCTCCACCAGACTCCCGCAAAGTTCCTTCAGCATGATCTCCGCATCCCCGACGGGAATCGGATACTCGAATTCCGCGCGCGAAATTCCATGCGTCGGTCCCTTGATCGTGAGAAACGCCTGCGCTCCGGCAAGGCGGACGCGAACGGTCGCGCATCCTTTCGCCCGCGGAACGTATCCTTGCTTCATCGCGATGCTTCCGGTCGTCTGCATGCGCCATTCTTCGTTCGCTGTCAGAAACTTGCGTTCAATCTCAGTCTTCACGGAAATTCTCTCCCAGCTCCTCTTGGATCTTTCGGCGGCGACGCTCCAAGTCTTCCGCCTCGTTTTCATGAGCAGGCTTCGAATGAAAATCCTCCATCGCCGTATCCAGCGCGTCCTGCGCATCGTAAAGACGACCGATCTTCCAGCGCGACGTCGCAGCGATCCGTACTGCGGACGCGGCATCCTCTCCGACAACGCACCAAAGCTCCGCAAAACGGCGCCATATCCACGCAAGCCACAAAACGAACAGCACGACGAAGCCGAAGCTGATCCACGAATATCCTTCGCGAACGAACAGAACTGCAAACAGGACCGTCCCGCACATTGCGCACTTCTCAGTCATTGATCGCTTCACGATCGTCGAACGCCGAATCTTTTCCAAAGGAATGATCCGCTTGCCCCGCAAGGAGATGTAGGCGTTCGTCACGCGAAGTTCCGGCGTTTCCAAATATACCTTCTCTTCCATTGATCAGCCCGCCGTCCGATGCAGTTTCGAAATATCCGCGCCAGGAATCTTCAGAATCGGCTTGTAGGTCCGACCGGCGATGGAGGCCGCAAGTCCGCAAATCGTATCCGCCGCCGCCTCGCCCTGATCCTTGGCCGCCATCCAAAGTCCGGGCGTCATGCCGTTGAATTCTGCGCAGTCGCCGGCCGCATAAACGCCCGGAGAGCTCGTGCGCATCGATTCGTCCACCGTGATTCCGCGTCCGCAGGCGATTCCCGCGCTTTTCGCAAGAGCTGCGTTGGAACGAATTCCGGCGGAGAAGAGAATCAGATCCGATTCCGGAAGAAGTCCGTCCGCGAGCCGAACCGAACCGCCCTCGACGCCCAGCACGGATACGCCGACGCGGCACTCATATCCTTGCTCCTTCAACTGCCGTGCAAGCTCTTCCGAGGATTCCGGATCCAATTGGCGCGGCAGAAGCCGATCCGCCGCCTCTAAAATCACGACATCGCCGCCGTGCGTCCGAAGCGCATGCGCCGCTTCCAGTCCGAGCAGTCCTCCTCCGATCACCGTCGTACGTTTTGCGTGCTTCAGCGCGGCGAGTATGGCGTCCGCATCTTCGATGCTGCGCAGGGAATGAACGCGGGGATTGCCCTCCACTCCGGGAATGGGCGGTATGAATGCCGTCGATCCCGTCGCAAGCAGCAGCGCGTCGTAGACGTAGTCCCCCTTTTCCGTAACGATCTTGCCTTCCTCCGGGAGAAGTTTCAGAACCCGTTCGCCCAAATGAGGTTCGCAGCCCCAGGAAGCGATCGACTCCGGAGCTCCGAGCGACAAGCCTTCCCGCGTCAGAGTTCCCGCAATGTATTCTGGAAGACGCATGCGCGCATAGAAGCCGTCTTTATTCGCATCGAACAGCAGGATTTCCTGTTCCGGGCTGTTCCGCGCAAGACGCTTGACGGCGAACGCGCCGGCCGGACCGAGTCCGACCACGATCGTTCTTTTTCGATTCATTCCTGACATTCCTTTGCTGTTTCGGAAGGAGCCCCTTCCGCGATTGGAAGAAATATGGAGAAGACCGCGCCCGGCCCGGAGGCCGGCGGATCATACTGGATCCATCCTTTATGCGCTGTCGCGATTCCATAGGCCATGGAGAGCCCCATGCCGGTTCCTTGTCCAACCGGCTTGGTCGTGAAGAACGGTTCGAAGATGCGGCTCTTGATCGCCGGATCCACGCCCGTGCCGTTGTCGTGCAGGGAAATCGCGCAATGCTGAGCCTTCGCGTCCGGCGCGGCGTCCGGAGGAGGAGAAGGATTCAGACCGAGCTCCTCCGCCGTGCCGAGGGAAATGATGATGCGGCGGTCCGTCACGCCGGAAGCATCCATCGCATCCCGCGCGTTCACAAGAAGATTCAACAAAACCTGTTGAAGTTGAAAGCAATCTGCAAAGACTGCCGCATGTTCCCCCAGTTTCGTTTCCGTCCGAAGTTCGACCGTGATCCCGGCCGCGCCCGGAAGAAACAGGTCGATCGTGTTTTTTAGAAATGGAATCAGCTCCATGCGGCTCGCCGCATAATTGCCCTTTCGTGCGAAGCCGAGCAGCTGTTTCGTCAAAGCCGCCGCCTTCTGGGTGATCAGGTCGATTCCCTCCAAAAGACGCTTCGCGTCCGGATCCTGCACCGGATGCATGTATCGAATGATGTCCAGTCGACCTTGGATCGCATGCAGGAAGTTGTTGAAATCATGCGCGATGCCGCCGGCAAGACGTCCGATCGACTCCAGCCTTTGGCGATGAAACGCCTGCATCCGCCATTCCTCGCGCTCCTTTTCCAGGCGAATTTGCTGCGTGACGTCGTGCGCATAGGCGAGAATCATCGGCTCCCCCGCAACGTCCATGCGGCTCAGCGTGATCTCCACCGTCCGATCCCTGCCCGGAATCGTACCGGAGCAACGCGAGAACGACTGGAGCGCCATGTCGTCCCATGCGCGGAGCGAAACGCCGAACAGCTCCGGGAAGGAGCCGCCGACCGTTGCTGCAGACGTCTTTTCCAGCAATGCGAGCGCGGCTTTGTTCGCATCCACGATGACCCCGTTTGGACGCACGACCAAAATGCCGGCGCCCGCATGCCGGAACAGCAGGCGATACCGCTCCTCCGTCTCCTGCAAGGTCCGTTCAAGCTCCCGTGCGCGCCGATAGTTCCCTGTGAAGGCGAGAAAGATGTCCAGCGGACTGCGGCCTTCTCCAAACGGCGCCTCGCGGCGCATTCGTTTCAAATAGAAGGCAAGCAGCGCGCTGATCCAGATCGCGACGAGCATGTTCGCCAGGCATCCGCTTGCCGGTCCGCGCCACCAGCCGGGACGCCCCCAGTCGAATACGGCATAGAACAGGAAATTCTCCAGAAATGATGCGATCAGCAGTGAAACGAGAATGCTCAAAAACGACGACAGTCCCGCGTTCCTCAGCGTTTGGTATGCGACCGGAATCAAAAAGATCGCGGCGCTGAAGCCGACCACGTGCGCGGCCATGCGGACGACGCTCCCATAAAGCAACTTCGAAAGAGGCGACGTCAATTCGTTTCCTGTCAAAAGCGGAAAGGCTTCATCCGTCTGCGTTCCGGTTGTCAATGCAAGATAGAGATAAATCCCGAACGCGATGATCAGCGCGATCACAAGCCGCTGGGTCGCCAGAACCCCTTCCGTAATATACAAAAGAACGAGGAACGCCATTAGCGGGACTGTCAGAATGCATTGCGACATTCTCACATCGCACCCGAACCACGGGGTGGCGACCGTCAAGCCTGCCGCATCCGCAATCTGCGAAAAGACGAAGAGCAGGCCAATCGCAATCCAGCATGACGCAGCTCCAATGCTTCGTCGCGCCCCATGCAGCAGCAGCAGCGCCACGAACAGGAACGTCGTTTCCATGAAGGCAAGCGAAATGGCATAGAACTGCTCCATGCGAACTCACCCGCGGTCGACGGCCGGACCATTCAGCCACTTGCGGAACATCTTCGCACGCAGTTCGGCCGATTCAAGCTCGTTGAGCGCCCGACCGCTTGCACAGTTCAAATGCGCAGGCTGCATCCTGAGCAGATTTTCCGCCCATTCGCCTGCCGAGAACGTATGAAAGACGCCGCAGTTCAACCCGAGCTTCAGCAGCGAAAGCGCGTCGAGCGCCTCCGGCGGAGAAATCAGGAACGCATGCTTCAGAATGCCGAAGGCGCGCCCGCACGCATTGAGCAGACGCAGCGGATCGTGCGTCGCCAAGGTCAGCGTCGCCCGCTCCTCTTCCTGTGAAAGCGCGCTCAAAATCGAATTCAGGCGGTCAAGCAGATCCTCCTCTCGTTCTCCGAGAGTCGATGCGTTTGAAATACGGAAGAGGCTTCCCGCCGCTTTGCCGCCCGCCGCACAGTAGGGCGCGGACTGAAAGCCCAGTGCAGGAAGATTCTCCAGCAGCGCTTTCGCCTGGCCGGTCATGACCAGCGCGGGAAGATGCAGCACGCTCCAGGCGCGCATCGCCGTTCCAACGTTCGCGGGCGATGCTGTCAGATAGCCCCATTGCGGACGAAAGGCGAAGCGCAGGCGTCGTTCCAGCGCTGCTTCGTAGTCGCTGATCCGCGTCCAAAGCTGCTCCAAAGATGCGCCTGGGGCGATCGCGCGGATTCGCAAGTGGTCCTCCGCATTGATCTGCACAGACAATGTTCCGTCCGCGGCAAAAGCAAGCGTCCGATTCGGCTTCATGCCGAGAAATTCCTTGGAAACGAGCTCGCGCTCGAATAGAAAATCGCGCTCGGAGGGCGTCAGGACGGCGTGACGGACGATTTCCATCGGTCCGGATAGGCGCAGCGCCTCCTCGCTCCGAATCGCCGCCGACGCTTGTTCCACGACCGATTCCAAAAGATTCACAGACGCCGCGACAGGAAACGGAAGACCCTCCAGATTCCGTGCAAGACGGATTCCGGAAAAAACGACCGTGCCCGGGCCGAAGACGCATGCGCCGGAATCGAGCAGCGTGCGGATGTTCTGAGTCAAGTTCATGCCGATGCGCCCTCCGATTCGCCGCCCGTCGAGGCCGCGTCACGATGCGTTTTCTTGTTCTTGCGGGCGAATCCAAGCTCGCGCTCCAGTTCCGCGATGCGATCGCGCAGTTCGGCGGCCAGTTCGAATTCCTCGCGCCGGATCGATTCGTCCAAGCTTTTGCGTAGCTT
>CAZAAM010000063.1:0-10306 GCA_964483055.1 uncultured Victivallales bacterium | reverse complement strand
CTACCGCCTCCGAATCGATTCCGACACGAAGACGATCGTCATGGAACGCAAGTCGACTGCAACGTTGTCGAGCGGCGGCGGCGAGGGCGACGGCGCGGCGGATAAGACGGTCGGCGACGCGCCGGGCGCGACAGCGGGCGATCCTGCGGAGGATTCGGGACAATGAGACGTGAAGAAAAGGAGACTTGCGCATGCTGATCGACGTCGCGGACAGAAACGATGGCAAGATCTATACGGTGCGTCAGCCCGTGCCGTTCATTCTGCATGGACGCATCGAGTTCGTTCCGATCGGCTTTCGGTCGGACGGCATGAGCGTGCCGCGCTTTTTCTGGCGGCTTCTGGATTGCAATCTTTGCGGAGTGACGCTCCTGCCCGCGACCGTGCATGACTGGCTTTACGCTGTGCGCGGCTGCGACAGAAGCGAAGCGGACTCGATTTTTCTCGATCTGCTTTTGGCGACGCCGTATCCGCGCTGGAAGACATGGCTGATCTATCTCGGCGTCCGGCTGTTCGGCTGGATTCCATGGAGAAGGAACGCGCGTGCAAGGCGCTTGGCGGAAGGAAACGAATGAAGATGGAAAACAAAGAGAAAATGAAGCGGAAAAAAGAAACGCGGCGGACTGCGGCTGTCGCGACATGCTGCGCGATCGCCGCGACGCTTTGCGCTTGCGGACACAATACATTGACTTACGGCGACGGCGTCGGACTGCAGACGACGCTCAATCCGGAGACCTACAGCATCGGGGTTCACTTCTTTTATGGAAAGATTCTGCATGCAAGCGTGAAGGAGAAGACGACGCTGGAACTGGCGGCGGGCGTTGAAAATGCGAATGGGTCGTCATCGTCCGCAACGAATGCGACGCGCCTGGATACGCGGCTCGTTCTTTCAACGGGCGATCAGGTTACGGGCTATGTCGTCGAGTTGGAAAAGGCGAGGAATGTTTCTTCGGCGGCGGACTGATTCGATGAACGAAGAGAGTCGTTCGAAAAAGGAAATGCGGCGCGTCCCTTCTTGCGGAGGGAGGCGCCGCGTTTTTCGTTTCATGGCGAACCGCGCTTACTTTTTGGAGACGGAGTAGATCCATCCGTTGGCGGCGTCCCAGGATCTTTGGACGGAGAAGGGAAGTCCGCGCAGGTCGTTGTTCGCAGAAAGTTTTGCGAGGATGCCTTCCATTTCATATTCCTGTTCGTCAAGAGCGAGCTTCTTTGCGAAATCGTCCGCCGTGCCGGAGAAAGGCGCGATTTCGAGGAGAGTGCGTTCAAGATCGCCGAGCAGCTTGATGACGCCCTTGCTGGCGAGCTTGTACGCCTGTACGCCGGGCTGATGGAACGCGTTGATGCGGATGAGCTCGGCGTATGCGGCGACGGCGCGTTCGTAGATGGCGATGAGCATGCCGAGATTGAACTCGTTGACGCACTGGATTCGCATTTCGATGACATTCCTGTCATGAGCGCGCAGGGCGTTGGAAAGTCCGGTCATGAAGCCGTGCAGATAGTCGCCCATGTCGATGCCGGGAGAGACGGACGCCGGAACGAAGTCGCGGAGAACTTCGATGAAGGTGACGAAGAAGTCGTTGCGTCCGTCATTGAGCTGCTGGATGAAGGCATGGGCGTCCGTGCCGCCTTTGTTGCCGAAGACGTTGAGTCCCTGATGGACGACCTTGCCATCGAGATCGAGCTCCTTGCCGAGGCTTTCCATGACGAGCTGCTGAAGATAGCGCGAGAGCAGAATGAGACGGTCGGAATAGGGCACGATGACCATGTTCTTGTCGCCCTTGCCGTTTCCGGCGAGATACCACATGGCGGAAAGCATGTAGGCCGGATTGCTCCGCATTTTCGGATTGCGCGTAAGTTCATCCATATGGCAGGCTCCGGCGAGCAGATCGCGGAAATTGATTCCGGCGAGAGCGGCGGGAAGATGTCCGACGATGCTGGTGACGCTCGTGCGTCCGCCGATGGAGTCCGCCATTTCAAAGACGCGAAGCCATCCGTTCTTGCGGGCGAGGGAATCCAGCTCGCTGCCGCGCATGGTGATGGCGGCGGCGTGTCTGGCGAACGGGAGACCGGCCTTTTCATAGGCCTGCATGCAGTAGATCATGTTGTTCTTGGTCTCCTGCGTGCCGCCGGACTTGGAGATGTTGACGACGAGGGTCTTTTCCAAATCGCAGACGCGCATGACGTCGTAGACGCCCGCCGTGTCGGTGTTGTCAAGGAAATAGATTTTGAGCCAGCCGCCGCGCTGCTCGGAAGAAAGCTCGTTCCAGCAGGGACCGTTAATCGCCATCTGGAGCAGTTGCGGACCGAGCGCGGATCCGCCGATTCCGTTGATGATCGCCGCTTCGAACCGCTTGCCCGTGCTGCCTTTGACGGCTCCGGAGCGGATGTCCTCGGCGAAGCTCTCGACTTCTGCGAATTCGGCGCTTCCAGTGTAGACGGAGCGGTCGGTGAAGTGGGTCACTTTGCGTTGTTCGTCCGGATTCTTGATGTCGCCGCGTTCGATCTTCTTCATCTCCTCGTGAACGGAGGCGAAGCGCGGTTCGATCTTGGCAAGCTGCTCGTCGGAGAAGCGCATGCCCGCGAAATTGACTTGGAAGGAGGATGCGCCGTCGACGAAGGTGAAGGCGCGGCATTTTTCATACCATGCGTGACCGCTCATAGGATAGTCCTTTCCTCAAAAAATATGCGGAGCGCCGTGCGAGGCGCTCCTGTTCGCATTGCTCGTCGTCGCTCTATACCATACCATGAATTCCGAAAAAATCAACGGAAGGACGTTTTCCCGGAGTTTGGAAACAATTTTTTCATTCGGCGGCTTGCCTTTTGGCAAGGCGCATGTATGTTTTTATTGCGATCGGGACAAGACGACGTCCCGGCCGGAGTTTCGCATATTCGGAAAGGACGGATTCATATGATGACGGAATCGGAAATCGTCGAGCATGGACGGAAAGCGCTGCAGATTGAAATCGAAGGCCTTCTCATGCTTCAGCGGAATCTGGGAGCCGATTTCGTCAAGGCGGTCGAGATGTGCCGGCAGACGGTCGCGAACGGAGGCAAGATCGTTGTGACCGGCATAGGGAAGAGCGGGCTCGTGGGGCACAAGATCGCGGCCACGCTTGCAAGCACGGGGTCTCCGTCGGTCTTTATGCATCCCGTGGAAGCCATGCATGGCGACTTGGGAATTCTGCAGGAGTCGGATCTCCTGATCGCGCTGAGTTACAGCGGGGAAACGGACGAACTGACGCGCATCATCGTTCCCGCGAAGCGGTTCGGCGTTCCGGTCGTCTGCTTCACCGGGAATCCGGAATCGACGCTTGCCAAGCTTTCCGACCTCGTCGTATCCTGCCGCGTCGAACGGGAGGCGTGCCCCTTCAATCTTGCTCCGACGGCGACCAGCACGGCTCAACTTGCGCTTGGCGATGCGCTTGCGATGGTTCTTCTGGAAGTCAATCAGTTTACGAAGGAAGACTTCAGCATGCGGCATCCGAGCGGCGCCATCGGCCGTGTCGTGGCGACTCGCGTACGCGACTTCATGCGGTCCGGCGATCGCATCGCTCTCGCGAAAGAGGATGACACTGTCAAGCAGGTCCTTGTTCGCATGACCTCCGCCCGCTGCGGTTCGACGATCGTCGTCGACGACGAGGGCAAATTGCTCGGCATCTTCACCGATGGCGACTTCCGCCGCCGAGTGGAGAACGATCTTAGCATCCTGACTCGGACGATGCGCGAAACGATGACGCGAGAACCGGAGCGCGTCCGTTCGGACGCATTGGCTATCGAAGTCTTGAAGATATTGGAACGGAGAAAGATCGACGATATTGTGGTCGTGGATGACGATCAGCGCGTCGTCGGACTGGTGGACATACAGGATCTGCCCCGCTTCAAAATCATGTGACGGACGGAACGCGTATGACCGATCCCAAAGAAGAAGACGCGACGCAAAAAGCGGACAGGACGGTCGTCATGTCCCAGGAAGGCCGAATTCGCGAAGCGTCTCCTTCCGAGGATGCCGGCGCGCAAAAGACGGACAGGACGGTCGTTATTCCCGCGATTCGCCGCGAGAACGAGGCCGCATCGTCCTCGTCCTCTTCCTCCGGCTCGGAATCCCGTTCCGACTGGATCGGCGAAGCGTCTCATCCTCAGGCTCAATCACGCCTTTTCCAGTTTTTTGCGGCGGATCCAGCCGCAAAGCGCGACGTCGTGGACGAAATTGAGTTCGGAAACCGTCGGATCGACCTGCCGCGCATCACGCTTTCCGGCAATTCCGGAGGAAAACTTCTCGACGTGAATGAACGCTTTCGTTTCATTCGGCTTCTGATTCAGACGCCGCGCGACAATGTAGATCTCGGACGCGACTTGGCGCTGGAACGCCGTCTTCTCATTCATTCCCTTCGCGGGGAGCATCTTTTGGACAAGCGCATGCGCAAGGCGTTCGTCAAGGAGGCGGAGCTGACGGCGCAGCTGGATCATCCGGCGATCGTGCCTGTGTACAACTTGAACACGGATTACCGCGGCGGTCTGCACATGACGATCAAAAGGATCAACGGAATGGACTTCCATTCCTACATCGAAGAGATCTGCGTGCGCTACCGCTTGTACGGCATCCAGCATTACGACGAGAACAAGTCGCTGTTCCGCCGTCTGAGCATCTTTCTGCGAGTTTGCGACGCCATCGAATATGCCCACAGCCGCGGCGTGATTCATGGAAATCTGAATCCGAACTCCATCGTGATCGGCGAATTCCATGCCGCCTATGTCCAAAACTGGGGTCAGGCGCATTTTTCCGGAAAATCCATCCCCTACGACGGCTCGAATCCGTCCTGTCTGGCGCCGGAGCTTCTGAGAGGCGATCCCTGCGACGAACGCACGGACGTCTATTCGCTTGGCCAGCTGCTATATCAGGCAGTCACGCTTCGGCCTGCGTTCGTTGGAGACAAGCCGGAATTGATTCGAGAAGCGGTTCTTGCAGGGCGCATGCCTCCGGTCGAACACCGCTTCCACGCACGCATCGATGCGGATCTGCGCGCCATCATCCTGAAGGCGACGCAACGGCGTCCAGAGAGCCGTTATCGATCCGTAGCGGAGCTTTCGACGGACATCCGCCGCTATCTGAACGACGAGCGTCTCAGCTTTCAACGAAGCACGTTTTCCGGGAGCTTCTTCCGATTCCTTCGCCACAATCGACAGAAAGTGATCCTTTTTTCGCTTCTTATCGTGTTTACCGCTCTTTTCCTTTTCTGCTACGACCTCTATCGCGAGGTGCGTCACGTTCACGAGGGGGCGGTTCGCGACTCCATTCTCGACCGCAGTTATTCCTTGTGCGTGCAGTCCGGCCATCTGGTCGACCTGCAGGCGGCGAAATTCAATCTTACGCTTCAGAATCTGGTTGCGGAAGCGGAGGCTGTTCTCGTTCATTCATTCGCGCCGCCGGATTCCGGCGTGCTCCGAACGCAGGCGGAGGCGGATGGAATTCCCCTGCAGAAGACGCCCGGCTATGCGTATCCGGCAAGCCTTGCGTACATGGAATTCAATCGCGACTGCGCCATGGGCGCGCCAGTCCTTTCGAACGAGGATTTTCAAAAGTTTTCCATCCTTTTTCATCCCCTCTATCGGGCTCTTCTCGGCAGCGAGTTCAACACGGTGATTACGCCGAACAACGTCGGGGAGCTGCGTCGCAAGGCGTTGGAGGGACGCCTCCCTCTGCATGAGATTCTGATCGCGTTCGAGAGCGGCGAATTCATTCGCTTTCCGTTTCAGAAGAAGCCGAGTCCGGCGAAAGGAGCATGGCTTTCCCGCTTTGCGTTGCGCGATGCTGCGCAATCAACGAATCCGGTCTGGAGCCGGCCTTACGCCACTGAGGAGGGCGACCGCCAGATGCATCTGACCCTGCCCTTCGGCATCGGCGGGCGTTCGCTCGGCACGATTTCGCTTGTTTTTTCCTGCGATGCGTTCGAACTCATGACTCAGGACAGCAACCGGAAGGGGACCGGCCTCCTTTCCAAGGCGATGCTCGACAAGGACGGGAACATTCTTCTAAACTGTCTGTTTGGCGGTGAAACGAAAATGGAATGCAATGCCGGCCGAATCGAAAATCCGGAATTGCTGCAGGCGTTCCAAGAGCGTTCTTCCGGGCGGCTGCTCCTGAACGAGAACGGACGGGAGATCCTTTATTGCTTCGTCCGCATTCCGTCGTGCGGATACATCTATTTGGAGCGCAGCGATTTGAATGATGGCCTGCGCGAAGGTCTTAAGGAGGCGAGCCGTCTATGACGCATGACAGCGAAAAGCAAGCCGGTTCCGATGCGAAGGCGACGACGCAACGCGCCATCGATCTTGTCGGCGAATCCGACTTTGAAGCCTCGCGCGGTTCCGGGCCCGTATTTTCCTCTCTCAAAGACGTCGAGGAGTCGATCTCCGTTGCACGCGGGGAGAACGAACAGGACGACATCGTCTTTAACGGCGTCGCGACGGAAATGACGGAGATTCAGGCGCGATACCAACGCGGCAAGGTTTTCGCAGAGGGCGGACAGGGAATTCTGTACAAGGCGAAGGACGGCGTTCTGCATCGTCTCGTAGCCGTGAAGATGCTGCGTCCGGAGCTGAACTGGGACGCGCAGGCGCGCGAGCTGTTCATTCAGGAAGCGAAGGTGACGGCGCAGCTCGATCATCCGGGCGTGATTCCGATCTACTCGCTGAACACGGACGAGGAGAAGCGCCTTTTTCTTGCAATGAAGCTCATAGACGGAAAGACGCTCAAGGAATATCTGCACGAAATCATCCTGCATTACCGCGTCAACGGCATTAAATCCTACGATGAAAGCAAGTCTCTGCGCTTTCGACTGAACATCTTTCTTGACGTCTGCGACGCAATCGAATATGCGCACAGCCGCAATGTCATGCACTGCGATCTCAAGCCGGAGAACATCATCGTCGGGCGTTTCCACGAGACCTATGTCATGGACTGGGGAATCGCACGTCTTGTCAAGGAGCCGGACTACGATCCTGAAACCTGGACTCCGCCCAAAAGCATCTCCGGAACGCCGCGATTCCTCTCGCCGGAAGCGGTGAACGGAGAACATACGGATCATCGCGCGGACATCTACACGCTCGGGCTCATCCTGTTCGAGCTGGTCACGCTGCGCGAGGCGTACACGGGGCGCTCGACCGCCGATGTCGTCGCCAAGATCCGGGCGGGAGAGATGGCGCCGCTTGCGCATCGTTTTCGCACGAAGATCGATTCCACGCTGAAGGCGATCATCCGCAAAGCGGTTGCGGCCGACCGCGAAAAGCGTTATCAGACCGTGCACGAGCTTTCCGACGATCTTCGCAAGCACATGGCAGGATTCGAAACGTCTGCAAAACGAGACAATCCGCTGGAGAAGTCGGTTCGCTTTCTAGTGCATCACCGCCGCATTGCGCTCCTTCTGCTTACCGCATGCCTCTTTCTCTTTGTCTTTTCCGCGAGCTATACGTTGATTCGCTATTTGAAGCGCAATCAACACACGATTCAGCGCGAACAGACGATTCAACGTCATCTCGCCCATTCGATGGACACAGCCAACCTGCTTGATGCCAGACTTGCGTGGCATGGCAATCAGCTGGCCGCGTTTGCGGACAAGCTGCTGTTCGTGTTCCGCACGGATCCCGTTTCCGATCCTTCGGACGCGTCCGCTCTGCATTCCGTCTATGACATGCGATCGAACTCCAAGTCCGCTCCGGATTCCCTGCTGTATTCTCCGGTATATCAGGAGCAGGTCGACTTCGAGCATTTCGCATATAAGCCGGGCGGCGCCGAGCTGACGGCGAAAGATCGGAAGATTTTGAACGCCATAAATCCTTTGCGCACTCTCTTCTTCAAGGAGTTTCTTGCCACCATGCCGCAGAATGTCGCCGTGCGGAATCCGATCGCATATCTGCGAGAGGAAGGAATTCCGTTGAACCGCATCATGATCGGATTCGACGACGGTCTTTTCATCGTTTATCCCGGATCGGCCTACGACGAATCCTATTCTCCGTGCAAGCGTCCATGGTTTCAGGCGGCGAAGGAATCCAAGGACGGCGGCGTTCGCTGGGTCGGGCCGTATCTCAATTCCAATACGAAGCTCGGCTATCTGCTTGCCTGTTCGATACCCCTGGTCGACATGGACGGCTCTGTCTATGGCGCGGCTGCGGAGGATCTGCTTCTTTCCTCTGTCATGAGCATGATGCGCTCGTCGGGAAACGTCGGGGCGAACGTCATTGAGAAGACCCTGGTCGATGCGGAAGGGCGCGTCCTTCTTTCGACCCTTCCATCGGTTGCGGAAGCCATGCGACGCCACATCCAGCGAGTCGCATCCGATCCGGAAGCCTCGTCTTTGCTGAAGATTCCATATCCGGCGCCGCAAATTCTCGCGGCCGCCCGAAAAAGCAAGTTCGGCTCGATGACGCAGGAGGAAGGCGGACATCTCTATTTGTACTGCTTCAACTACATCGCGAGCCAAAACTGGCATTACATCGAAAAGATCGAGATCCCGCGTTGAACGCTTCCGTTTCCCTTCCACGCATCGAATCGGGAAGGGGACGGCGGGCGGCTGTCCCGTTTGCAGCGTTCGTTTGAAATCATCCGGCGTCATGAGCATGAAGCGCGGCGAACTTGGATTCCTTGACCGCTGCACGACCGCTCCCTGTCGTTCTTTCCCGCCTGATCATGCGGAATCGTCCGATTCTTCGGCATCGGAGATGCCGCCATTCCGTTCCTGCGCATTTCGCATGTGCTCCGCTTTGCGTGCTGCATCGTTCTTTTCCCTGCGGAGACGATCCCAATAAGCGAGACGTTTTCGGATTTCCCGTTCGAATCCGCGATCGGGCGGATCGTAGAAGGCTGTGCGCGGCATGCCTTCCGGGAAATAATTCTGCCCGGAAAACGCGTCGGGCAGATCTTGATCGTACTGATATCCCTTCCCATAGCCGAGCTCTTTCATAAGGCGCGTCGGCGCATTGAGAATGTGGGCGGGCGGCGTAAGGGATCCGTACTGCTTGGCGGCGCGCATGGCGCGCCCCCAGGCGGCGTCCGCGCTGTTCGATTTCGGAGCCGTCGCAAGATAGATCACAAGCTCCGCAATGGCGATGTCGCCTTCCGGCGAACCAAGCCTTTCATAGGCGTCCCAGCAGGAGATCGCCAGAGGCAGGGCGTTCGGATCGGAAAGACTGACGTCCTCCATGGCGAAACGCGTAAGACGCCGAAGCAGATACAGAGGATCCTCGCCTCCGTCGATCATGCGCGCCGCCCAGTACAGAGCGGCGTTGACGTCCGATCCGCGCAGCGATTTGTGAAGCGCGCTGATGAGATTGTAATGCCCTTCCCGATCCTTGTCGTATACGGGCGCGCGCTGTCGCACGAGCTTGAGCAGCTTCGCACGCGAAAGCTCCTTGCGTCCGGACGGAACCAAATCGAAGATCGATTCAATCAAGTTGATCAGATAGCGCCCGTCGCCGTCGGCAAGGCCGGGAAGTTCTGCGCGCGCTTCTTCGTCCAGCGGGAGGGTTCGTCCGGCCGCGTCTTCCGCGCGTTTCATGATCCTTTGAAGGGCATCCTTGTCGAGCGGCTTCATGACGAAGACCTTGCATCGGGAAAGCAGAGCGCTGTTCAGTTCAAAGGACGGATTTTCCGTCGTCGCGCCGACCAGCGTGACCGTTCCGTTTTCCACATAGGGCAGGAATCCGTCCTGCTGCGCGCGATTGAAGCGATGAATTTCATCCACGAAAAGCAGCGTGCCCTGACCGGCTTTGCGCAGGTTCGCCGCCTCTTCGAAGGCTTTTCGCAGTTCGCCGATTCCGGAAAAGACGGCGGAAAGCGCGACAAAGTGCATGCTCGTGGTATTCGCCATGATGCGAGCGATCGTAGTCTTCCCGCATCCGGGCGGTCCCCAGAGGATGAAGCTGGAGAGACGCCCGGTTTCAATCATGGAACGAAGCGGCGCGCCGGGACCGAGCAGGTGCTCCTGCCCGACGACTTCGTCGAGCGAGCGCGGGCGCAGACGATCCGCCAGCGGCGCCTGCACGAACGAGGAAAACAGGCTGTCCTGTTCCATTGCGCGCTCCAGGCGGCTTACAGCGTGCCCTTCGTGGACGGCACGCCAGGCATGCGAGGATCGGCGGAGACGGCCTGACGCAGAGCGCGTCCGAAGCCTTTGAAGATCGATTCGAAGCCGTGGTGCGTCTCGCCGCAGGAAATCATGCGGATGTGAAGAGTCGCCGCGCACTTGTTCGTCAGTGCGACGAAGAATTCCTTGAACAGGGCCGTATCGAGATCCTTGATCCACTGCGCGGGCGG
>CAZAAM010000062.1:0-10477 GCA_964483055.1 uncultured Victivallales bacterium | reverse complement strand
CGTCTTCGAGAGCCTTCTCCGGGATGTTGCGGCTTGCGAAGAGGGCGACGATGTCGCTCTTAAGCAGCTTCTTGCCGTTATATTCCGCAACGACTTCGGGAAGGAAGTCGAACCGCTTGGAAATCTGTTCCGCGGTGGCGGGCGTCGGCATTTCGAAGGCGGTTGCGGCGGCTGTCGTCGCATTGGACTGTTCGGTCGTCGGCTGCGCATCGGCGGCTGCGACGACTGCGGCAGCTCCGAGCAGAGCTGCGGAAAGCATCAGTGTCTTTTTCATGGAAGCAATCCTTTCTTCTGAGCGTTTTGGTTTCGTTGAGGCGTTGAGTTGCATGCGATTCGAGAATTTCATTCGATGGCGTCGTCCGTCTTGTTCGGCGACGCTCGTCGATCCTTTGTCTTGTTCCGGCCTACATGAAGGCTCCTCGACGACGGAGGTCGTTCAGATGCGCCTCTGCGTCTTTGCCTTCAAGAGCAAGAATCTGCGTCAGAGTGTTCCCCAGCTCGTAGTTTCCAGCTTGGAAAGCGCGGACGGCGTCCGCGTGCAGCGCGTCGATCGTTTGTTCCCGTTCAAGCTGGGCAAGGCGTCGCGCATAAGCGAGACGACTGTCAACGAGCGGCTTGAGGTCCTGAAAATCAGGGTTTTCTCGGATGAATTCGGCCAGCTCTTCAGCTTGAGCGCGGAGATCGCGCGAATAATGGAGCTTTTCCTTGGCCAGCTCTTCGCCGAGACGTTTGGCGCGAAGGAGCGTCTTCGCATCGGCGCGCGCCTTTTTGATCGCGTCGGTTTCCGTGAACTTGTATGCGGAGAGGATTTCATCCGCTTTTTCATAATTCCCGTGATTCAATGCGCTCTTGGCGTCCTTAATAACGGCGTTCTGGCGGACAAGGGCAAGAAACGGGGTCATGAATTCGTTCGTTTCATCGAGCTTTTCCAGTCGTTCGATCTTCGGAATCGCGCCGGCATAGTCCCTGCGATCGAGCAGATCAAAGATTTCCAAAAGGAGAGCGGAACGCTCGGAGGGCGGGGGCGGCGCGGGATCGGAACATGCCGCAGAAAGACAAAGAACGCCCGTCAAAAGCGCGAAGAGGGGCGTTTTTCGGTATGCTCTGTCTTTTCTTTTATGCGGCATGTGCGGCTGTCCTCGCAAGGATATGAAGTTGGACGCATGTAGTACGTTAGACCGCGGAAGCGTCGGAAACGTTCCGCGGCTTTGCTGCTTTGTCAGCCTTTTCTCGAACGAAGACGTCCGCGCTGGAGAAATCCGTCATAATTCTTCATGACGAGATGAGATTCCATTTGCGAGAGCGTATCGATCGTCACGCCGACGATGATCAGCAGACTGGTTCCGCCGAAGAAGGAGGAGACCGTGTACGGGATCGTCATGGCCTTGGTCAGGATCATCGGGAAGATGGAAAGAGCAAGGAGGAAGAACGCGCCTGCAAAAGTGATGCGGCTCATGGTGACGTCGAGATAGTCGCTGGTCGGCTTGCCGGGACGAATGCCCGGAATGTACGCGCCTTCCTTCTTCAGATTGTCGGCGATCTGCACGGGGTTGAACATGTTCGCGACCCAGAAGTAGCAGAATGCGACGATCAGAATGCCCTCGATCAGCATGTAGGAGTACTCGCCGTGAGTAAAGTACATCGTCCATGAACGAACGCGTTCGTTCGGGATGACTTGGAAGATGAAGGGCGGGAACATCATGATCGCGCCGGCGAAGATGATGGGCATGACGCCGGGGAAGTTGACCTTCAAGGGAAGGAACGTGGTTCCGCCTGCGACCTTGTTTCCAACGGTCTTGCGCGCCATTTGGATCGGAATCTTGCGAACGCCCTGAGTCAGGAGGATCGTGAGAGCCGTGACGACGCCGAAGATGATGAGCAGCAGGAAGACGTGCACAAGCTTGAAGTGAATTCCTCCTGCCATGCCGCCGCCGACCGCAAGTTCGTAAAGCTGGGTGATCGCGGAGGGAAGACGGTCGATGATGCCGATCGTAATGATGATGGAGACGCCGTTGCCGATTCCTTTGTCGGTGATGCGCTCGCCGAGCCACATCAGGATCATGGTGCCGCAGGTGAGTATGACCGTCGAGAAGAGGATGAAGGAGAATCCGCCGTCGACGAGCGGCTGATCGGGATGCGGAAGACCGAGCTTCTCCGGATGCATCATCGCCATGGAGGCCATCGCGCCCTGAATGAGGCAGATCACGATGGTCAGATAGCGCGTGTACTGGTTGATCTTGGCGTAGCCGGGTTCGCCTTCGCGCTTGAGTCGCTCCAGCGAGGGCATGATCGGAACCAGCAGCTGCATGATGATGGAGGCGGAGATGTAGGGCATGATGCCCAGCGCGGCAATGGCGAACTGCTGCAGGGCGCCGCCGCTGAACAGGTCGAACATATTCAAAAGGCCGCCGGCCGCATGACCTTCGTCTCGGATTTTGTCGAAATAGGGTGTAAGATGCGCCGTATTGACGCCCGGGCAGGGGATCGTCGCCGCGATTCGGCAAACGACGATGACGGCGGCAGTGAACAGGATCCGGCTTCTGAGTTCCTTCACCTTGAAGCAGTTGACGAATGCTTTGAACATATTGCCTCGATTTCCGGCGCGGAGCGCCTGTCGCAAGTAAGCGGTGAGAACGCGGAAAAACACGGAGACTCGAAGATCGTTCCGAAACGTGTTCGGAACGATCAGGGAGAGTCCGTGCTTCCCTTTTGCGGGTTACTGCGCTTCGCCGTCCGCGGCCTCGCCGACGACTTCCACGCTTCCGCCTGCGGCCTCGATTTTGGCCTTTGCGGAGGCGGAGAACTTGTCCGCTTTCACTTTGAGCGCCTTCGTGAGGTCGCCTTTGCCGAGAACCTTGAGCGGCGCCGCAGCCTTGTTCAGCATGCCATGGGCGCGGAGCTCCTGCTCCGTCACCTCTGCGCCGGCTTCGAAGACTCGCTCGAGATCGCTGACGTTGATGATATTGAAGATTTCCTTGACGCCGCTGTTGAAGCCGCGCTTCGGAATTCTACGGAAGCTCGGCGTCTGACCGCCTTCAAAGTGGTGGCGGATGGAGGCGCCGGAGCGGGACTTTTGTCCCTTTTCGCCGCGACCCGCGGTGCCGCCCCAGCCGGAGCCGTCGCCGCGTCCGACCCGGCGTCTGCGCTTAACGCTGCCGGGAGTGGTTTTCAAGCTATGCAAATTCATGATGAAACCTTCCTATCAAGCTTTTTTGCCCCGTTTTTCAAGGACTTGGTCTTTGGTGCGCAACATTTCGATGGCCTTGAAGGTGGCCTTGACGACGTTCGCCGGATTGCTGGAGCCGAGGCTCTTGGCAAGGACGTCGATGACGCCGCCGAGGCTGAGCACGGCGCGCATGCTGCCGCCGGAGATCAGACCCGTACCTTCCGCCGCCGGACGAAGGAGAACCTTCGAACCGCGGTACTTCGCGGAGACAGTATGCGGAATCGTGTGCTTCGCGAGCGGAAGTTCGATCATGTTCTTGCGCGCGGCTTCGCCGCCCTTGCGGATGGCGTCGGAGACTTCGTTCGCTTTGCCGTAGCCGTAGCCGACATGACCCTTGCGATCGCCGACGATGACGAGGGCGCCGAAGCTGAAGTTCTTGCCGCCCTTGGTGACTTTGGCGCAACGGTTGATGCTCAGAACGATTTCTTCCTTGTCGCTCTGTTCGCGGGCTTCCTTCCCGGCTCCGTCGTTCTTTCTGGATTTGTCGAAACTCATAGTCTGCTCCCTTAGAACTTGATGCCGGCCTGACGGGCGGCGTCGGCGAGGGCCTTGACCCGGCCGTGATACTTGAATCCGCCGCGGTCAAAGACGGCCGCGGTAATGCCGGCGGCGAGCGCCTTTTCAGCGACGAGCTTGCCGAGCGCAGCGGCCGCCTCGACATTGCGCTTAAGATTCAACGCCTTGAATTCCGGAGAGATCGTCGAGCTCGCAGCAAGCGTGCGTCCCGCTTCATCGTCGATGAACTGGGCATACATGTTGTTCGCCGTGATGCTGACGCAAAGGCGGGGAATCGCCGCGGTTCCGCTGACTCGCTTGCGGAGTCGCAGATGGCGGATCGTCCGCCGAACTTTCGCATTTCTCATCATATCAAAATCCTTTACCGTTACGCATTGGTCTTGCCGGGCTTGATCGTGACATGCTCGTCGGCGTAACGCACGCCCTTGCCTTTGTAGGGCTCAGGCGGACGGAAGCGGCGGATGGATGCCGCGACTTCGCCGACCAACTGCTTGTCGCAACCCTCGACGGCGATGTTGATGCCGCCGTCCGTGACGGTGCACGTGACGCCGTCCGGAACGATGTATTCGATCTTGTGGGAGAACCCGAGCGCGAGAACGAGCTTCTTGCCCTGCAACTCCGCCTTGAAGCCGACGCCGTGGATTTCGAGGGCTTTCTTGTAGCCGTTGACGACGCCGATGACGGCGTTGTTGATCATGGCGCGGACAAGACCGTGCAGAGCTTTCGTCGTCATGTCTTCCGTCGAGCGCGTGACCGAGATCTGGTCGCCTTCGACGGAGACGGCAATGTTCTTCTGGATGGGGACGCGAAGCGTTCCAAGCTTGCCGGCGACGACGCATTCCTGTCCTTCGACGGAAACTTTGACGCCTGCGGGAATGGTGATTTGCTTATAGCCGATTCTGGACATTGCGACGCCTCCTTACCATACGAAGCAGAGAATTTCTCCGCCCACGTTCTGTTTTTCGGCGTCCTTGCCGCTCATGATCCCTCGCGGAGTCGAGAGAATCGCGATGCCCATGCCGTCCTGGACTTTCGGAATGTTCCGGCTGCCGCAGTAGAGGCGGCACGAAGGCTTCGAAACGCGCTCGAGGCTCTCAATGACCGGCTGGCTGCGGAAATACTTCATCTTGATGGTCAAAGTCTTCTTGACGTCTCCCGAAACATTGAAATCCTCGATATAGCCTTCGTTCTTCAGGACCTCGGCAATCGAAACCTTCATTTTCGAAGACGGCATTGCGACTTCCTTCTGCATCGACATGCATCCGTTGCGGAGACGGGTCAGCATGTCGGAGATCGGATCCTGCATACTCATTGCATCGTCTCCTTCCTGTTACCAACTTGCCTTCACAACGCCCGGAATCTGACCTGTGGAGGCCATTTCGCGGAAGCAGATGCGGCAGAGTTTGAATTTGCGGATGTACGCACGGGCACGCCCGCAGCGCTGGCAGCGGTTGTAGTTCCTGACCGTGAACTTCCCGCCGCGCTTCTGTTTAGCGATCAGACTTTTTTTCGCCATGGTTCACTCTCCTTACTTCGCAAACGGGAAATCCAGCATCGACAGGAGTTCCTTGCAGGCCGCATCCGTCTTTGCCGTGGTCACGAACGTGATGTTGAGTCCCAAAGGATACTTGATCTTGTCGAGATCGATTTCGGTGAAGATCGAGACGTCCGGGATGCCGAGATTGTAGTTGCCAACGTGATCGAAGCCGCGCTTCGGAATGCCGCGGAAGTCGCGGATGCGCGGAAACGCGTTGTGAACAAGGCGGTCCAGGAACTGATACATGCGGTCGCCGCGGAGCGTGACCATGAGTCCCACGGACATGCCGACGCGGAGCTTGAAGTTCGCGACGTTCTTGCGCGCCTTGCAGACGACCGGAGCCTGTCCGGCAAGAGCCGTGAGATGCGTGCGTGCCTCGCTGAAGGCGTCCTTTTCCATTTTGGAGCTGATTCCGGTGCTGATCACGATTTTTTGCAGCTTCGGAATCTCCATGACGTTCTTAAGTCCGAGCTTCTGCTGAAGAGCAGGCCGGACGACTTCATTGTAGTGTTTCTTCATGTCTGGCATGATGTTCGTCCCCCCGCTCAATCTTTCTTCTTGACGTTGGACACGTGGACGGACACGCTGCGATCGACGAGACCGCCCTTCGGGTTGGCCGCCGACTTCTTGAGCGTGCGCTTTCCGATGCGCTGCTGCGCGGCTTCGGAAAGGTTCTCAAGCTCCAGCACGACGCGATCCTTCTTCTTGAGGATGGCGACGATCTTGCCCGTATTCTTCTTCCATGCGCCGCTGATCACTTCCACCTTGTCGTCCTTCTTGACGTGGTAGATCTTCGCGCATTTGTTTTCGACTTTCTTCATCAGAGCACCTCCGGAGCAAGCGAAATGATCTTCATGAAATTCTTTTCACGCAGCTCGCGCGCCACAGGGCCGAAGATGCGCGTGCCCTTCGGATTCTTCTGGTCGTCGATCACGACCGCAGCGTTGCTGTCGAACTTCAGATAGCTGCCGTCTTCGCGGCGGATCTTGGCGGCGGTGCGGACGATGACCGCCTTCACCACGTCGCCCTTCTTAACCTGGCCTCCGGGAATCGCTTCCTTGACGGTCGCCGTGACGATGTCGCCGATGCGGGCGATGGTCTTGCGCTGTCCGAGAACGGTAATGACGCCGATGCGTTTCGCGCCGGAGTTGTCGGCGACTTCCATGCATGTTTGCATCTGTACCATGATTTGGTCTCCTTACGCCTTGCTGCTGATGATCTTGACCAGACGCCAGCGCTTGTTCTTGCTCAAGGGGCGCGTTTCCGCGATCATGACCTGATCGCCGACCTTCGCCTCGTTCTTCTCATCGTGGACCGCGTACTTCACGCGATGCTTGATGACCTTCTGATAGCGCGGATGCGGGGTGCGGCGGATGATCTCGACGACGATCGTCTTGTTCTGAACGTCGCTGACGACGTTTCCGACGCGGGTTTTACGATGTCCGCGAACGACGGTCTGAGCCGCCGCGTTTTCTGCTGTATCGCTCATGTCAGTGACCTCTTAGTTGGACGCTTTCTTCGCGGCGCGCTGCGCCTGCTCGGTGAGGACGCGGGCCAGATTGCGGCGGGCGGCGCGGATCTTTGCAGGGCTTTCCAATTGTCCGGACTTGGCCTGGGCGCGGAGAAGGAACTTTTCCTTGCGCAGCTCGCCGTCCTGACGGGCGAGCTCCTCATCGGACATCTCGCGATAAACTTTCATTTGCTTCTTCATAGAACGGACTCCTTATTCCGCGACCGGGCGCGCCACGAAACGGCAACGGAGCGGAAGCTTGGACGCCGCAAGGCTCATGGCCTGCTTGGCGACGAGTTCACTGCATCCGGAAATTTCGAACAGCATGCGGCCGGGCTGCACGGGGGCGACCCAGAATTCCACATTGCCTTTTCCCTTGCCCATGCGGACTTCGAGAGGCTTCTTGGTGCAGGGTTTGTACGGGAAAAGACGAATCCAGACTTTTCCGCGACGTTTCATATGGCGCGTGATGGCGACGCGAGCGGCCTCGATCTGATTGGCGGTCAGGTAGCCGCGTTCGAACGTTTGCAGCCCGAAGTCACCGAAATCAAGCTTGTTGCATCTGCGCGAAAGGCCCGCGTTGTTACCGCGCTGCACCTTTCTGTGCTTTACTCTTTTTGGCATTAACGGCATTTTGCATTACCTCCGTAGGTTCCTTGTGGCAGATCCAAACCTTCACGCCGATCTTTCCGGCGGTCGTGTTGGCTTCGGTGAATCCGTAGTCGATATGGGCTTTCAGCGTGTGAAGCGGCGTACGGCCTTCCTTGTACTGTTCCGTGCGGGCGAGATCGGCGGCGCCGAGACGTCCGGAGCACATGATCTTGATGCCTTCGGCTCCAAGGTCCATGGCCGTGGAGATCGCTTTCTTCATCGCGCGGCGGAAGCCGATGCGGTGCTCCAGCTGAGATGCGATGTTTTCCGCGACGAGCTGCGCGCAGGTTTCCGGCTGCTTGACCTCGACCGCGTCGAGAAGCAGTTCCTGTCCCTTGCCGAGAAGCTTGGAGACGTTCTCCTTCAAGACTTCCAGATCGGCGCCCTTCTTGCCGACGAGCACGCCGGGGCGGGCTGCGAAGATTGTAACGCGCACGCGATTGACATAGCGTTCGATCAGGATATTCGAGATCGCCGCCGCGTTGTAGTTTTTCTTGATGAAGGAGCGGATCTTGACGTCCTCATGGAGCCACGTTCCAAAGTTTTCCTTCTTGGCGAACCAGCGAGAGCACCAGTTCTTCTTGACGGCCAGTCTCAGGCCGATCGGATTGACTTTCTGACCCATTCTCTAGCCTTTCTCATTCGTCGGTGAGGACCACGGTGAAGTGGCTCATGCGTTTGCGGATGCGCCCCGCCATGCCGCGGGCTTTCGGGCGAAAGCGCTTCAGCATCGGACCGGGATCCGCGACCGCCGTTTTCACCTTCAAGGCATCTTTGTTCATTCCGCTCTGTTCCGCGATCGCGCCGGCGCATTTCAGCGTCTTGACAAAAAGTCTGGCGGCCTTCCTCGGACTGAGCTCCGCGATCGCCAGCGCCTCGGCGAACGGCTTTCCCTGAAGATTGCGGGAGAAGTCGATCCCCTTGGACGGAGAGAGGCGGACATACCTGGTAACTGCCCGAATTTCCATGTTCTTTCTCGCTTTGTGTTGCTTGGGTTGTATGGTTTTGGGTTTTGTTCTACGGTCGTTTCGTTTGCGTTTCCTCGGCGCGGACGCTCATGCCTGCGCCAAGCTCTCCAATCCGATCCGGCGAGGTCTCCGCCGCCGAAACGTAGGGACGCAACGCGACGATTCGCAGGGGAATCGCGTTTTTTCCCTCGCCAACGGTCAGGCGCATGTTGATGCGCGCTCCATGGCGATATCCTACGTTCAGCACGACGATTCCGAGCTCGCGGTCGACTTCCAGGATTCGGCAGGCGCCGAATCCCTTGTCCGGTATGATCGGGGTCAGCAGAGCCGTCAGCGTGCCGTTCCATTGGGAGAGCTCGTCCGCCGCGATCTTGAGCCGGGCGGATTCCACGGCGTCAAGCTTCATCTGCGGAAGACTTTTTCCGATCAGGTCGCATACGGCGGCGCTTTTCAGAACCATGTTCCGGCAGGTGTTCCGCAGGAGAACGAGCGTATCGAGCAGTTCGGCCTCCCGTGCGGACAGATACGTCGGATTCAAGGTTTCGACGACGCCGGCCGCGCTCAGGCGAACGGCGCGCAGCTCTTCGGATTGGATTTCATAACGTTTCCGAATATCAATCAGCTCGGCCCGCAAACGCGCGTTTTCCCGTCGCAACGCTTCCATGGAATCGGTTTCTGAAGAGTCGACGGTTCCGGCATTCGTCCTTCCGGTCGGTTCGGCTTTTTTACGAGCATCTTCAGCGCTTGACTGAATGTCATCGTTTTCAAGCTGTTCCGACGGAACGGGCCTGTTCGTGCGTCCTGTCTCCGTCTCATTTGCATAAGATGCAGGCAGGCACAAGACGCATACTATACAGGCGAATACAGAAAAAATCCAGTCGATTTCGTAAAAAAAACGATTTTTTTTCATGAGAAGCATGTTCCTTCGTCTCTGCGCATCCCGCTTCGGACGGCGCGCGTTCATTTGTCGGACTGCATGGACTGCTTGATCATCGTCAGAAATTCAAGCCGCAGGACGGAGTTCTCGCGAAAGACGCCGCGCGTCGCGGTGGTGACCATTGTCGCTTCGCGCTTGCGAACGCCGCGGGATGTCATGCAAAAATGTTGCGCCTCGCAATGGACGCAGACGCCTTTTGCGTCGAGGACGTCCATGACGGCGTCGGCGATTTGCGCCGTCAGTCGTTCCTGAATCTGCATGCGCCGAGCGAAGCATTCGATCAGGCGGGCGAGCTTGGAGATGCCGACAATCTTGCGGTTGGGAAGATAAGCGATCGAAATGCGTCCGAAAAACGGGAAGAAGTGGTGTTCGCATGTGGAATAGAATTCGCAGTTCTTGAGAATCACCATCTCTTCGCATGCGCCTTCGCGGAAGGTCTTGAGAATTTTTCTGGGATCCTGCTTGTAGCCGGCGAAGATTTCATCGTAGGCCCTGCGCATGCGGGCAGGGGTTTCGACAAGGCCTTCCCTCTTCGGATCCTCTCCGATGTATTCCAGAAGATCGATGAAGGCGGATTCGATGTCCTTCTCCCTGTCGAGTTTCGGGAGCTGTCGGGCGATCATGTCAGTGGACTCCTATCAGTTTGTGCGTCTGTAAAGAAAGCGAGTATTCGGGATTGGCCAGCACATAGGCCAGCGTTTCCTGCAGATTGGTTTCGCCGCCGCGATCCAGCGGCTGAAGGCGTTTCGGGCATTTCAGGCTTTTCAGGGATTCGAAGTACGGGATTCGTTCCGGCTCGAAGATCAGCTTGAGCTCATCCGGTTCCGTCGTGATGGGGAGATCGCTCTTCGGCGACAGGGTGATCCAATCGACCCATGACGGAACAGGGCGCGTTCCGTTCGTTTCGATGCATACGAAGCGATTCGGGAACAATGGTTCATCCTCATGAAGCTGAAGGGTCGGTTCGCCGCCTGTGAGCACGACCGCCACATCGGCGCGACCTCCGGTCAGAGCGTCGGCGCGCTCTTCCAGCTCCTGCTTGGTTAGGATTTCGCCGCGTTCGTGATCCGTGTCGCACCACGGACATTTCAGATTGCATCCTGAGAAGAGGACGAAGACGGAAGGCGCGCCG
>CAZAAM010000061.1:0-10522 GCA_964483055.1 uncultured Victivallales bacterium | reverse complement strand
GCAGACAGTCCGCGCACAGCATGTTCGGCGTACCGTCGAAAGGAACGCCGCCGCATGCGGGACAGTTCATCGGGAAAAAGAACGCGATCGGATTCATGGTCAGCGAATCCGGATGTAGGTTCCGTCCGGATTCTTCCGGACGCGGTGCAGAATCTCGAGCGAGATCAATGCCGACATGATTTCGGCGGGAGCAAGCTCAGTCCGTGCGGAAAGCTCGTCTACGGAGCACGCGCCATCCTGCAGAGCCGAAAGAATCGCCTGATCGACGCTTCCGAGCATGGCATCCGCCAATCCCGGTTCGGGCTCAGCTCCGTCGTCGGACGTTTCGCGCAGGCTGGCATGATCCAGTCCCGGCAGAAAATCGAACTCCTCCATGACGTGTTCGAACACTTCGACAAGAACCGCTCCTTGGCGAATCAGCGCATTGCATCCGTTCGCACTGGCGTGGTCCGCCTCTCCTGGCACGGCGAATACGCGACGGCCCTGCTCCAACGCTTGCGCGGCGGTGATCAGCGATCCGCTGTTCACGCCTGCTTCCACGACCAACGTGCCAAGCGAAAGACCGGATATCACGCGGTTGCGCATCGGAAACGTATGCCGGGTCGGCGCGAATGTCATAGGAAATTCCGATACGACCGCGCCGCCCGCAGCGACGATTTCCCGCGCAAGAGCCGCGTTTTCGATCGGATGAAGCCGCGCGAGTCCGCCGCCCAGAACGGCGATCGTCTTTCCGCCCGCATCCAGCGTCGCCCTGTGCACGACCGTATCGATTCCGATCGCCAGACCGCTGACCGTGATCCAGCCGGAATATGCGGCGGATTCAGCCAGATGGCGCGCCATTTTCCGCCCGTAGTACGAGGCGTTGCGCGTGCCGACCATGGCGAGGGAGCGGCTGGCCAGCTCCGGCGGGAATGAGCCGCGAACGTATAAGCACAACGGCGCGTCGTGAATCTCCCGCAAGGCGGCCGGATACGCTTCGTCGAAGCGCGTCAGAATCGTTGCGCCGCCCTTGTCCGCAAGCTCAAGTTCCTGTTCGAGATCAACGTATTTCGGCCAATCCAATATGCGTTCCGCCAGAGGTTCGCCGACGCCGCGGACGCGACAAAGCGACGCCGCATCCGATTCGAAGATCGCGGAAACCGATCCGAAGGCGGCGATCAGCTGATTGATGCGCGCAGGTCCGATTCCGGAAAGGAGGTTCAGAACGACGCAACCCTCTCGTTCAGTCATTGCAACGCTTCCCCAGCGCGTCCAGCAAAACCGTTCGATCCGGATCCTCGCGCGTCGCCGCTTCTCCGATGCGAAGAGGCAGCACGATGCGCAACTTGCCGCGTCGATTCTTCTTGTCCGATCCCATGGCGGCAAGAATATCCGCCGGCTTCAAGCCGGAAACCTTCGCAGGAAGCCGATAAAGCCGAAGCAGTTCGACGCATCGCTCCGCGTCTTCCTGGGACATGAGTCCCATCCGAACGGAAACGTCGCATGCGACCGCGATTCCGAATGCGACAGCCTCGCCATGAGAAAAGCCGCCGAAATTCTGCAGCTTCTCCACGGCATGACCGAACGAATGTCCGAGATTCAGAAGAGCGCGGCGGCCGTGCTCTTTTTCATCTTCGGAAACGACGCTCGCCTTCCATTCGCAGGAACGCGCGATCAGACTTGCCATGAGAGGCAGATCGCGAAGACTCAAAAGATCGTCTGCTCGCTTCCGAAGGGTCTCGAAGAGGTCGGGATCAAAAAGAATCGCATGCTTGATCAGCTCTGCGAAGCCGCAGCTCAATTCTCGCTGCGGAAGAGTCTTCAAAAGGGAAACGTCCGCAAGAACCGCCTTCGGCTGAAAGAATGTGCCGATCAGGTTCTTTCCGGCGGGAATGTCCACGCCTGTCTTTCCGCCTACGCTGGAATCGATCATCGCAAGCAGCGAGGTCGGCATCTGCACGCATTCGATTCCGCGCATGTAGATCGACGCCGCAAATGCGGTCAGGTCGCCCGTCACGCCGCCGCCGAACCCGACAAGCAGAGAGTCGCGGTCCAGTCCGATCTTCACGCAGGCTTCGCAGATCATGCCGGCCATTTCCAAGGTCTTCGACGATTCGCCCGCCGGAAATTCGCATAAAACGACGGACGACGCCGATGCGCGCTGCAGAGCTTCCATCGCACTTTGCGCATAGGCCCGCGTATTCGAATCGCATACGACCATGACTTTCCTCTCGGCGACGAACCGCTTCAGTTCCTGCGTCGCCTGTTCCTGGGAAAGAAGATCGATTCCGACCGACACGCGGTAAGAGCGATCGCCAAGGGACACGGGCGCGAAATAGATTTTCTCGTTCACTTACGCCTCCGTTTTCTTGCGAATGACGCAGCCCCAGTCTTGAAGACGGGTCTCGATGAAATCTACCACGCGCTGATGCGCGGCCTTCTGATTTTCCGCGCGGAAAGGCTCGCCGAATTCAAACCAGACAGGTCGCTCCCGATGCAATGGACCGAGACTCCGCAGGACCTTTCCGCATCCGACGAAGTCCGTGCGCAGGGCGAGCGGGACAATGGGTGCGTCCGCATGCGCCGCCAGCTTTACGCCAATCGTATTGAAGAGCGATTCATCGAAGACTTCCGAACGCGTCGCCTGAGGAAACAGAAGAACTGAAATCCCGCGCGACAAACGTTCCTTGCCGAGCTCCATGACGCGCTTGAAGTCTTCCCGCGCATTGACGCGCCCGACGTCGATCGCCTCCAGCTTCCGCATGATCGCATTGAAGAACGGAACATCCAAAAGCTGCTTCTTGATGATGTAGCAGAAGGACAGGCGCGGACGAAGAAATGCATGAATCAGAGCCGTTTCCAAAAGGCTCATGTGATTGCCGATGATCACGGCCGGGCGCCCGCCGAGCTTGTCCAGATTGTTCAATCCGCGCAGGTGAATCCTTCCTCCGAGACTTTCAACCAGGCGGATGTTCTTGAAAGACTGGCTCGTCTGGGCATCGCCGTCGAACTCCGTATGATTGGCGAGCCATCCGCTTTGAACGAAGATCGCGTTGTTCCGAAGGTAGAACCAAATTCGAGTGCGGAAGAAAAGATTGTCCCAAAGGGAATGGGGAACTCCGTCCGGCGTATCGTAGGAATCGCCTGGGAACGGATTCCCGAACCGTCCGGCGCTCATTTCGCAGCCTCGATAAGATCGCGGTATTCGACACATCCGTCGTACAGAGCCTTGCCGACGATCACGCCTTCCAAATTGTCCCGATTCAGCAGAGAAAGCTGGCGCACGTCGTCCGCCTTGGCTACGCCGCCGGACGCAATGACCTTGCAATCGGGGAGCAGATTGCACAGCATGCGCACGGCCTCGTAGTTCGGACCTGTCATGACGCCGTCTGTGGCGATATCCGTGTAAATGATCCGATTCACGCCCATGAGATACAGCGTCTTCGCAAGGGAAAACGCGTCAAGCTGACTTGTTTCAAGCCATCCGCGAACGGCCACCTTGCCGTTGCGGGCATCGATGCCGGCCACGATTCGTTCCGAGCCGAAGCGATCCGCGAAGTCCTCGGCCGAATGCGGATCTTCGCAGATCGCCGTGCCGAGAATCACGCGCTCGACGCCCAGTTCGAAGGCTCGCTTCGCATCGTCCATGCTCCGAATCCCGCCGCCAAGCTCGCAGGGAATCCGAACCGCCTCGCAAATCGCGCGAACAATGGGGCGGTTCATCGAGGATCCGTCGCGGGCACCGTCCAAATCAACAAGATGAAGCATCGGCGCTCCGGCCGCCTCCCATGCAAGCGCCTGTTGAACCGGGTCTTCGGAATACACCGTCTCTCTCCGATAGTCGCCCTGAAGCAAACGCACGCAGCGTCCGCCGCGCAAGTCAATGGCTGGTATTACGATCATACTGTCATGCTCCTTCCGTTAGACGGACGAAATTCGTTAAAATGGCAAGTCCGGCGTCCTGGCTTTTCTCCGGGTGGAACTGCGTCGCGATCAAATTCCCCCTCTGCAGAGCCGAAACGAAGTCTACGATGTAATGCGTAGTTCCGGCAATCGCATCGGATTCCTCCGGAACAACGCGGTACGAATGCACGAAATAGAACCAGCGTCCGTCCAATCCGCGAAACGCATCCGCTCCCTTGCGGAAAGAGACCGTGTTCCAGCCGATCTGCGGGATCTTTTCCGATCCGGACGGGAAGCGCAGCACAGTTCCCTTGAATATGCCAAGACCCGGCGTATCGGGGGCTTCTTCACTGGATTCCATCAGCATCTGCATGCCAAGGCAGATTCCAAGAAACGGCTTGTCCGATGCGATCCATGCGCGGACGGCGTCGGAAAAACCGGCCGCGTTCAGATTCCTCATGCCGTCGCCGAAAGCGCCGACGCCCGGCAGAACCAGTCCCGACGCGCCTTCGATTTCCTTAGGGTTGCGAACCATGCGCACCTTTCCGCCGCAACGAATCAAAGCCCGTTCGACGTTCCGCAGGTTTCCCATGTCATAGTCGATTACTGCTATCATAAGGTCGTTCCATGTTTCAATGACGCAATTCCAGTTAATATAAGGTCTCTTCTTCGAAAAGTCAAGAAGCGTTCGCGTTCGGGCGCGGAGAAGCGCATGCGCATGATAAGGAGAACGAGAACGCTCAGGGCTGTCCGTCCGGAATCATCAGAAGCTGCGTCTGATTCCTGCGCACGTTCTGGAATGTCGCTCCGGAATAGCCGGAAACGCCTTCCGGAATCGGCAGCTCCACGACTTCCGCCGCCTGACGGTCCGAGCGCAGCGGAAAACCGTCGTCGGAAAAGAAGATTCCCGCTTCCAGCTTGAATTCATAGCCTGTTCCGCCGATTGACTCCATCTGCAGGTAGATTCGGCTTCCATCGATCGAACCGAGTCTGTCGCGCCCCGTGAATTTCGCCGTTGCGCGAACGTCGGTCTTGCGAAGATTCAGCCCCGTCGCTCCCAGAGCCTGAAGAACCGGGAGAACGGAGGGCGTCCATACGTCGCCCGGCGTTGCCGAACGAGCATCGCCGAAATAGGCGTCGCACCCCTGAAAGGCGCCGCCGAACAATTGAAGCAGAAGCTCCTTCGCCGACTCGGGCGCGGACGGCGCTCCGCCGCCGAGATAGTCCCGTTCGGGAAGATTCAAGTACGACACCTCGCCCTTCCCTGCCCGGATGACTGCAGTCGCTCCGACCAGCGCGTCATAATTCTCCAAGCGCCCGTCGATGTTTCGCCCAAGCTTCTGCACGCGGAAATGTACGACTTGGGAAGATCCGGTGCGGACGAAGGTCGCCCTGCCCTCGGCGAAGATTTCCTCCGTCGTGCGATGGAAGGGCGGATCGACAAGGCCGAAAACCTTCAGAGTGGTATCCGTTTCGTTGCGAATCCGAGCGGAAAGGAAGAAGGATTCCCCTTCGCGCGGCGTGCGGTCGAAGCGAAGCGGATATTCATCGGCTCCGCGGCAGACGAAGGCCGCAACGAGCGCGAATGCGGACAGGATTGCGTATCGTTTCAACATGTTCATTCGAATTCAAAATCGTCCATGGTTGCAAGTTCGCGTCTTACGAAATCCGCCGCCTGCGCAAAGGCGCGGGCACGGTGGCTGATCCGTTCCTTCGTTTCGTCCGGGAGCTCTCCGAAGGTCTGGTCGAAGCCGTCGGGAATGAATATCGGATCATAGCCGAATCCGTTCGCGCCCCTCGGTTCGGTTGCGATGGTTCCGGCGACTTCGCCGCGAAAGGTCGCAACAAGACTGCCGCGATAGGCCAAGGCGAGAGCGCAGACAAAGCGGGCTTTCCGATGAACCGTTCCGCCCATCTCCTTCAAAACCTTTTCCATCATTTGAGCCTGCGTCGCGCCCTCGCCCGCATAGCGCGCGGAATAGACGCCGGGGCGGCCATCCAACGCTTCGATCTCCAGACCGGAATCGTCGGCGAACGCCGCCATGTCCGCATAGGCGGAGGCGGAAAGCACCTTCTTGACGGCGTTCTCCTCGAACGTCGTTCCATCTTCGACCACTTCCGGGATTCCCCGAATCGAGGAGGCGGACACGATTTCCACGCGATTCTCCATGTCGCCAAGCATTTTTTGAAATTCCTTGATCTTGTGTGGATTCGTCGTCGCGGCCAAAAGCTTAAGCATCGCTACGGTCTCCCGTGGTCAGTTGATGATATATCGTTTCGTATTGCTCAATCATTTCTTCCTTCGCCGTAAGAATGCACGGAAGCGCGCGGCCGCTTTCCGCAGCGCGGACGACGGCTTCGGCGAACCGCGTTCCGTCCGCGTCCTCTTCGAACGATAGACATGCGGAGAATCCCGTGTAGTTCCGGCATAGATCCGGCAGGGAGTCCGCGTCGCTCGTCACGACCGGAAGCCCCAAGGACATCGCCTCCAAAAGCGCGAGCGGGCATCCCTCCGAACGCGACGGCATGAGAAAGACGTCGAAGCCGGCCGTCAGCGACGCCGCTTCCGGAAAGCGTCCGGGGAAAACAACTCGGATGTTTTCACTCTGGAGAGAGCGCGCCTGCGCCTCCAAGGCGGAGCGCTCCGGCCCTTCTCCGAAGATCGCCAGCCCCCAGACTTCGCCTTTCGGAATCCGCGCGGAAAGGGCGGGAAGGCGGCTCAGAAGACGGTCGTAGCCTTTCTGTCGGTTCAATCGTCCGACCGACGCAAGCAGGCAGGAACACGATCCCAGTCCGCATTCGTCCACGAACGCGCGAATCACCTGTTCCGACGCCGGATCGACTGGTTCGATTCCGTTCGGAACGACGCGAATCGTTCCTTTCGGAAGCCTGCACATTCTCTCGTGATGGCGTGCGGCTGACTCCGAAACGGCGGTCGCCGCGGACGCAAGAGGAAACGTCATGCGATCGAGTCGGAAGAATAAGCTCTTTCCCGGGCGATGCTCGGAAATGTGAATGGTGTTCACAAGCGGAATTCCTGTTCCGACGAGCGCGAGGCGGCTCGCAAGATTCGCGTGCATGAGATGCGAATGCACCACGTCCGGACGAAAGCTGCGAATCGCGCGACGCAGGCGGAATGGAAGCGAAAGGAAAGAGCTTTTTCGGGCGCCAAGAAAAACGACCTCGGCGCCGGCGCTCCGCAGTTCGTCCGCCACGGATGAATCCTCCGGCTCCGAACAAAGCGACACAGCCCGCGCCTCTTGTCCGTGCGCGATCTGCCCGCGGACAAGATCCGCGAGCATTCGTTCCGCTCCGGCCGGAGCCAGCTCCGTAATGACCGAGACGATTCGCACCGTCGTTCGCCTTTCGTTCCTTATCAAAACACAAAAAAAAGCGTGAATGCGACATAAGCCGGATTCTGTTCCGCCGAAGCGGTCGCGGTCATCTGTCTAATGCGGCCAGTACCCGGAACTCGAACGCCGCGGGCAACGGCTCGTTCCCTATTTGGCCTTGCTCCGGAAGGGGCTTGCCATGCGACGGGGATCGCTCCCTCGTCCGGTGGTCTCTTACACCGCCGTTTCACCCTTGCCCGGAACGGCTTCCCGATCCGGGCGGTATGCTTTCTGTTGCGCTTTCCTTCCCGCGGGTTTGCCCCGCGGCATCCTCCCACTGCAGAAGGACTTCCCGCCCTATGGAGTCCGGACTTTCCTCCCCGCGCCTCGCGGCGCGAGGCGATCGCGGTCGCACTCACAATCTTTACTATATCACGTCTTTTCGAAAATAAAAGTCCTTTGCATAAGTTTTGAGTTCTGCATGCGAAAAACCGTCCGACGCAACGTCAGGCAATGCGGTCGAATGCGGCATGAATCCAGGTTGAGACTCGCGTCAGATAGTCCGGGGGAAGCTCCGGAAGCCGCGCCTCCGGGCGACATGCGTAGTCCAGCAACGCATCCAAATGCTCGGCGAACGGCACGCGTGCGGGGAGAAGCCCGTTCTCCCACAAAAAGATCAGGAGCGCAAGCGAACATTCCGGCTCGCCGCCCGTTTTCGACTCCAGCCGCGTCAGCGCAGTGGAAAACGCGCGCCAGAATTCCGGCATTTCCAAAAACGGCTGCGATCGACGGAGTATGGATTGCGTCATGGCGCAGACGGCAAGATATCCGTCCATATTCTTCGCCAGAGCGTCATGCGTCTGCTCCAGTTCCAAAGAAAGAAGCGTCGCCATGCCCGATTCCCTGCGAGGCGGACGGAACTCAATGGAATATTCTCGAAAGAGTCCGACCTGCGGATAGCCGCGTTTCCCGATTGCGCGCGCTCCGCGCACGATGAAGTCCAATCGTCCGCAGTCGGGACTGATTCCGGCGACAATGAAGCTCGTTTCGCGGAAGGGAGTCTTCCGCAGAATCATGTACGCCGTCCGATGCACGTCCTTCATTGTCCGGCGGCTCGCGCGCGCTTCGGAAGCGGAGGAGGAGCCTGCATCTTTTCGACCTCCTCCAGGTATTCGATGACTTCCTTTGATTTCGCATAGGCGCGCGGGGGTTCGCCAGCATTGTCCTTCGTCGTCACGAGCGCGCCTGCCTTCACGAGAAGCTGCAAGGCGTCGAGGTTGTCCGCCTGCGCCGCCCAGAAGACCGGCGTCTGTCCTTTGTCGATCAGACCGTTCCGCGCAAGAAACTCGTACGCGCCGCCTGCATTCAGAAACCGCATGCCGCGATAGGCATAGTTCAACTCTCCGTTCAGCGGAAGCCCCTTTTCGATCAGCAGACGCATCACCTTGATGTCGTTTGTGCGGATGGCATGGCGAAAAGCAAGAAGTCCCATGAATGTAATCGGATCGTATTGATCGAAGACGCCCGTCTTCATGTCGCCCAAGCCGCCGAATGTCTTGCTCCTTTGAAACTGTTCGATCTCCTCGATGAACGCGAGCGCGAGCGCCGTGTTCCTGTAATCGATCGCGGTCAGCAACGGCGATTGCGCCTCGTCATCGAATGCGAGCGATTCGGCTCCGCGCTCCCGCAAGTACGTCGCAACCTGCAGGGAATGAACCGGCGCCATGGCCGCGAACATCATAACCGAACGATTCTTGGCGTCGGTCTTTTTGAGATCGGCGCCCGCCTCCGCCAGAATGCGTACGGATCCAAGCGCTCCGATGCGGGCCGCCTCCATGATCGGAGTGCGTCCGTAGCGGCCTTCCGCATCGATGTCCGCCCCAGACTCAATCAGACGCTTCAGCGTCGGTTCGGAAAATCCGCTCGCCGCATAGTGCAGAGCAGTGTTGCCGTTGCGATCACGGAGGTTGACGTCCGCGCCCGCATTCAGAAGAGCTTCGACCTTGTCCGCTTCTCCCTGAATGACCGCGTACATCAAGGGCGTGCGTCCGTATTCCGGATCAAGAAAATCGGGATTCGCGCGTCCGAGCTTCGTTTCAATGACTTGCATGCCCGGCGTGCGCACGGCCTGAAGCAGTTCCATCTGCTCCTGCGTCGGAGCCTTCTCGTCCGAGTTCCACATGGAGCATGCCGACGTCGAAAAAAGCGTCGCGAGGGAAAGAAGCAGAATTCCCGCGCCGCCGGGAAACAGCGACTTCCGCTTTCGCGAAGACGCACGAAGCTGCCCGCACGCCGCCGAGGACGCCGCGCCTTTTTCCACTCGCACCGTAACGGGGACATGCAAGGTCTTGAGAGCGTTCTCAAAACGCTTCACCGCCTCCGATGAGGGGCGTTCGAATGCGCCTCGCGCCTTATTGTAGGGAATCAGATTGACCTTCGCCTGAAAATCCGCCGCCAGACGTGCGAACTTCCGCGCCTGCTCCGGCGAATCGTTGATATTCTCCAGCAACACGTATTCCAAAGTCAGAAGGCGTCCCGTCGCCTCCTTATGCTTCCGGCACGCCTCCAGGACGTCGCGGATGTCTCTGCGAAAGCGAGTCGGGATCAAAAGCGCGCGCGTCTTGTCGTCCGGCGCATGCAGAGAAACGGCGAGATTCCACTGCCGTCCGAGTTCGGCAAGCGCGCGAATCCCGGGAGACCAGCCGCTTGTAGAAATCGTGATTCGCCGCTGAGCAAGCGCGATTCCATCGGGATTCGAGATCGTTTCCAACGCCTTGATCAGATTGTCGAAGTTGAGAAGAGGCTCGCCGACGCCCATCATCACGACATTGTCCGGTGCGCGCCCTAGACGCTTTGACAGAAGCAGGAACTCCTCCACGATCTCGCCTGCAGACAGATTGCGCACGAGTCCGTCCGCTCCGCTCGCGCAAAACGCGCAGGAAACCGGACAGCCGACCTGCGAACTGAGGCAGAAAGTGATTCGCCCGTCTTCGGCGGGAATGACCGCGCATTCCACTTCCTCCCCATCGTGCAACGCAAGAAGCAGCTTCTCTGTCCCGTCCGGCGCGGAGAATTCCTCCCGCACCCGAAGCGATCCGCAATGAAACGTCTCCTTAAGCTTTTCGCGAAGCGCGCCGGGGATGTTCTTCATTTCATCGGGTTCGACCGTGCGCTTCTTCGTGACCCAGTCGTAGATCTGTCCCGCGCGATAGGCCGGCTGTCCGACGGACTTCGCGAACGCGGACAGCTCCTCCTTCCCCGCGACGGAAAGCCACGGTCTTTCATTCGAATTCGTCATCTTGAAAATC
>CAZAAM010000060.1:0-10589 GCA_964483055.1 uncultured Victivallales bacterium | reverse complement strand
TCCGCCGACCTTCTTTACGCATCCGGCTTTCAGGCGCCGGACGAATTCGTCTACGCGGAAATCGGAGATGAAAAGCTTGTCGTTGTCTCCATTCTGGAGTTGGAACGGGCGAAGCGCGAGGCAAGGCGCGACGTCCGCGTCGTCGACCGAATGGATCTGCTTCGGGATGCTCCGCCGAAAGACAGGAACATTCTGCTTCAGCTGAGCCGACGTTGCGGCGTTTCGCGCTGGCTCGTCCCGGAACGCTTTCCCCTCGCCGGCGCAGACGTGCTCCGTGCGAACGGGATCGAAGTCGAGGTCGTCCGCGGCGCCTTCTTTCCGGAACGGGCGATCAAATCCGCAACGGAAATCGAAGCGATTCGAGACGCCATGCGCGCCACGCAGGAAGCGGAAGAGCAAGTCCGCGACTTCCTGAAGGAAGCGAACGTCAATTCGCGAGGCGAACTCGAATGGCGCGGAAGAATTCTGACTTGCGACTTCATTCGTTCCGAAGTGGAAGCGGAATTCAAGCGAAAAGGCTTTTCGGCATCCGGAACCATCGTCGCCTGCGGAGTCGATTCCGCCATTCCGCATTGCATCGGGAGCGGCCCCGTCCGCGTCGGCGAACCGGTTGTCGCGGATATCTTTCCGCGCAGCGACCGCACAGGCTTCTGGGGCGACATGACGCGCACGTTCGTGAAAGGAAAGGCATCGAAGCGACTGCGCGAAATGTTCGATTCTGTGAAGAAGGCCTCCGAACTGGCGCTGACGCATTTGAAGCCAGGCGTTCCTGGCGCGTTGATCCACCAGCTCGCGGCGAAGTCCATGGAGGAAGACGGATTCCAGACCGGACACGACTCCCAAGGCCGCCCTTGCGGCTTCATCCATGGACTGGGACACGGCGTCGGGCTGGAAATTCATGAAGAACCGCGTCTCTCCCCTGCGAATCCGAATCCGCTTTCCGCGGGGGCAGTCGTCAGCGTCGAACCCGGACTCTACTATCCGGAAGTCGGCGGCGTTCGGTTGGAGGACCTCGTCGTTCTGACAGCGAACGGATGCGAGAACTTCTGCACGATGCCGAAGGAATTGGAGATTCCATGACGCGGCAGTCCACCGACTGGAACGAATACTACCGGAACGCATTTCCGCTCTCCGGCCTGACGCGTGCGATCTCCGTCCGCATTCTTCTGAACGCGCTTCGGCGCGCGGGCCTCGCCGAACGGAAAAATCTCCGGATCGCCGAACTCGGAGCCGGAGACAGCCGCTTTGCGGAAATCGTCTTTCGCGCCTTTGACTGTGCAGAGTATCACGCGTTGGACAACAATGCGGAGATGCTGGCTCGCCTGTCGGGGCGCCTTCCCTTCGTCGTGCCGCATGCGATCGATCTCCGAAACGGCGCGCCGGAGCTCCGCGCCGATCTTGCCTACAGCATGGGACTGATCGAGCATTTCGACGAGGCCGGCACGGAAAGCGTTCTGCGCGCGCATTTCCGCTGCGTCGTCCCGGGCGGACTCGTCGCTGTCATGCAGCCGACGCCGACGCGTTCCTATCGAACGATTCGTTTCTGCGCGGAACGACTCCGAATCTGGAAATTTCCGGACGAACGTCCTCTGCGAGACGAGGAGATTCTGTCCGCGGCGAAGCGTTGCGGCGGAATTCCGCTGGATCGTCGGATTTCACCGATCGGACTCACTCAGACGCTTCTTCTCTTTCGAAAAGCTTGAACGTGCAGGACGCAATCCGAGCGCGCATCATCGGACGAGTCGGACTTGCGTTCCAAATTGACTCCGGCGCGTCCAACGGCTCCCGCGCCATCGCACGCCGCAGGTAATTCCGAAAGAATCCGTCCGCGCCCAGGGAATGCTGCTTCAGCCAGTCGACGCCCAGCAGAAGCTCGCTTCTCCGCTCCCGCACGACAAGCGTTCGCCGAAACGTTTCATGAAGCCGACGATGCGGCGCGTAGTCGGCGTAGCGCGTGCGGATCATCAAAAGCTCCTCCCATTCGAACAGATCGCGAAACGATGTTTTCAATCTAGTCAGCTCATGATCGAATTCCGCATCGGTCGCGCGAACGGTCGGCAAGGATGCGAGCATGTTTCGCAGCTCGACGCTCCATTTGCATAGATATTCGCACTCGGCGACGTCCTGCTCGCAGACGCAGCCGCATTGACGTAAAAAGCGCATGGCTTTCCCCTCCCCCTTTTTTTTAAGCGAACCGCCCCTTCCGCGATTCGCCGCCTGATATCATAGCACGCGGACCGCCTCTTTTCAAGCACGTTCCGGCAACGCGATCTGATTCCTCCCTGCGGCGATCGCATTTCCGGCGCTCTGCATCCTGGCGAAGACGTCGTCGCGGCATAGGAGAGACTTGCTGCATGAAGCGCGGAACGCGCCGCATTCGCTTTGTCGCCGTCCCTGCACGTCCGCAAAGACCCTCATGCGATCGTTCCGCCTCAATAAAATCCGTTCGCCATGCAGAAGCGCGGATGCGTCTTTTTCCATTTTTTCCGATTCGCTGCGTTGCAATTCCCAGCGTTCATGCTATAGTACGTTCTTAATCATGCGCCCGTAGCTCATTTGGATAGAGCGACTGCCTCCGGAGCAGTAGGTAGTGGGTTCAAATCCCGCCGGGCGCACCATTTCGAACACATGCTTCAACGCCCAGTTTTTCAATCCGAACAGCAGACGCGGCGGATTCCTTTCGAGCGGGAAGCGGGAGCGTTCCCGGCAACTTCGGCTTTTTTTGCGATTTCTGCATCCGAATCATGGAAGCATCGTGAAACGAAGCGCGCCTCGGACGCCGAGGCAGAACGAATTGCCGAGCGCGTCACGGAGGCGCATGTTCAAACATTCGCTCGCGCCGCGTTCCAATGCAATGGAAGCAAAAAGAAGAAACGCCGGAAATTCCCATGCGAATCCCCGGCGCTCCTTCGAATGCGCAGAAGAACAAAGACGTCCTCCCGCGACGACGAACGAGTCTCAGTCCTTCTTGTCGACGAGGAAAGACTTCAGCTTTTTGACGCAAACTTTTTCCGGCGCATAGCCGCTGATGACGCCAAGTTCGGCGCCCTCGGGCGAAAACACACGCATTTCGGGAAGTCCTCCGCTGAACTTCAGGCGTTGCATGAGTTCGCGATTGGCCTTCACGTCCACATCCTTCGTCGCGCGTCGCGGAAAATCCAGATACACAAGGACAAAGCTCTTCTTGGCAAGCTCCTTGAAAGATTTGGACTTGAGAACGTCCTTCTCCAGCTTGATGCAGTACGGACACCAGTCGGATCCGGTCGTCAGAACCAGAAGCGGCTTGTTCTCCGCCTTCGCCTTCTCGACGGCGGCTGCATAATCGACGAACCAGTCCTTGGAAGGCGGCGCGGCGAATGCGACGGAAAGGAACGCGAAAGCGACGAATATTGCAAAAATCTTCTTTTTCATATCGAGACCTCCATTGTCTGTTTTTTCGACCCAGTCATATTATAACGCCGTTTTCAAGACATTTCAAGAAATGAATTTGCAAAGACCTCGGCGGAACATTATATTATCGGGAAACAGGATCCCCCCGCATGAAAGAAAGGAGCACGTCTCATGCGCACGAAAGCCTTGTCCGCCCTCCTCGCTCCGACTCTTCTTGTCCTCTCTGCGGCCTCGGCGCTTTCTTCGGATGCCGCGAATCTCCCTGTCGTCACGGTTTCGCCCGCCGAACAGAAGCCGCATCGCGACAGCATCTCGGAAATCGGAGAGGCTGAAGCGGAAGACAGCGTCGAACTGTCCGCCCGCGTCAAAGGATATCTGACGAAGATCGCCTTTCAGGAAGGACAGCTGGTGAAGAAAGGCGACACGCTTTTCGAAATCGACTCGCGCGAATTTCAAGCGCAGGTCGATTATGCAAGGGCGGATCTCGACCGCATGAAGGCGCAGAAGACTCACGCCGCCGTGGAGGAACAGCGGCAGAAGACGCTCGTCATGCAGGACGCCGTGTCTGAACGCGACTACGACCGCGCCGCGGCGAATCTTGCCAAGAGCATTGCCGACGTCGCCGCGGCGGAAGCCACGTTGAAGCTTGCAGAACTCGATTTGGAATACTGCCGTATCGTCGCGCCATTCGACGGATACGTCGGATTCACGGCCTTCAGCGCAGGCAACGTCGTCGGACCGGAAAGCGGACCGCTGACGAGCATCCAGCGACTTGGACGGACGAAAGTGAGCTTCAATATTCCGGAAAACGCGCTGGCGCGGCTGCGCGAAAATGCTCGCAAGAGCGGAAAGTCTCCGAAGGACGCGGTCGTGGAACTGTACGACCAAAGCGGACGACGCCTCTCCATCCGCGATGCGAATGGAACTCCGAAGGACGCGATCGGAAGGATCGACTCCTTCGACAACCGCATCAATTCCAAGACGGGAACTTTGAAAATCAAGGCCGTCTTCGACGATCCGCAGCGCGATCTGCTTCCAGGAGCCTACGTCAAGGTTCGACTTTATTTGGAAGAACCGCATCCATGCGTCGCCGTCCCGCTTTCCGCCGTCGCAACGGACGTGACCGGTTCCTACGCCTATGTCGTCAAGGAGGACAAGGCGAATGCGGGCGTCGGAATCGTCGAGCGCAGATTGCTTAAGGACGTCAAGGCGCGCGACATCGAATGTCTGTATCTGGATGCCGGCATCCAGCCGGGAGAGCTGCTCGTCGTCTCCGGAATCCAGCGCGTCCGTCCCGGCGCGAAGTGCGCCTTCCGTATAAAGAGCGATGAAGACGCGGCCGTTGCGGGAGCTTCGACAAAGCCATGATCAGCAAGTTCTTCATCGAGCGTCCGCGCTTCGCCATCGTCATTTCCTTGATCTTCCTTCTTGCAGGCGGCATCGCTCTTCTGACGCTGCCAGTCGCGCAGTATCCGGAAATCGCGCCGTCGCAGATTTCCGTCTCGGCGACCTATCCCGGCGCCGATGCGGAAACCGTCATGAACACTGTCGTCCAGCCGATAGAAACGAACATCAACGGAGTGAAGCGCATGATCTACTTCTCGTCGACGGCGACAGACAGCGGTTCCGCGCAGATCACGGCGACGTTCGACATCGGAACGGACGGAGACATGAACACGGTCAATACGCAGAATCGCGTGAACTGGACCGCGACGCTTCCGACGGAAGTCACGCAGCAGGGCGTTACGGTGAAAGAGCGCTCCCCGAACATGCTCCTTGCGCTGGGTCTCATCTCCCCGCACGGGACCTATGACGATCTTGCGCTCAGCAACTTCATGTCCGTCTACATCAAGGATCGCCTTGCCCGCATTCCAGGCGTCGGCGACGTCGTCCAGTTCGGCGAAAAGCGCTTCTCCATGCGAATATGGCTCGATCCGGATCGCATGGCGTCCTTCGGGGTCACGGTCGACGACGTGAAAAGCGCCATTCAGGCGCAAAACGTCCAAGTTTCCGCTGGCGCCCTTGGCGAAGCTCCGACCGGCGCCAGGCAAATGATGCGATATGCCATCAGCACGCAGGGACGTCTCTCGACGAAAGAGGAGTTCGAGGACATTCTGATCAAGACGCTGGACGACGGGTCGAAGATCACCCTCCGCAACATCGCGTACATTCAGGAAGGCGCGGAAAACTCTCTCAGCGACATACGCTCCTTCGGACGCGACGCCGCCGGAACGGACTCCGACGGCGAACAGCTGCCGGAACAGCATGCCGCGGCCATCGCCGTCTATCAGCTTCCCGATGCGAACGGACTTGAAATCGCAGCTGAAGTCATGCGGACCATGAACGAGCTGAAGCGCGACATGTTTCCGGAAGACATGGATTTCCGCATCCAATACGATTCCACGAAGTTCATATCCTCCAGCATCGCGGAAGTCCGCGACACGCTGATCGAGGCGGTTCTCCTCGTCATCCTCGTCACATTTCTTTTCTTGCAGAACTGGCGAGCGACGCTCGTCCCCTCCATTGCGATCCCCGTCTCGCTGGTCGGCACGTTCGCGTTTCTTTCCATCATCGGCTATGGCATCAATCTAATCACGCTTTTCGGACTGATTCTCGCGATCGGCATCGTCGTGGACGACGCCATCATCGTCATTGAAAACGTCAATCGACTGATGAACGAGGAAGGACTTTCCCCGAAGCAAGCCGCGATCAAGTCCATGGAACAGGTCGCCGGACCGGTTGTCGCCACGACATCCGTCCTGCTTGCCATGTTCGTTCCGGTCTGCTTCCTGCCCGGCATTACCGGCGTGATCTACCGTCAGTTCGGCGTCACCATCAGCATCGCGGTTCTGATCAGCATGTTGAACGCGTTGACGCTGAGTCCGGCGCTTTGCGCCGTTCTGCTGCGTCGGGAAGCCGGAAGCAAGTCGAAAAGGAAGCTTATTCCCTTCCGCCTCCTCGATCGATTCTTTCGGCTTTTCAATCTCGGCTTCGAAGCATGCGCGGCGGGCTATATGATCATCGTCCGCAGACTTCTCCGCGTCAGTTTTCTCGTCGTTGCGGCGGTCTTTTTGCTCGTCTTCCTGTCCGGCCGACTCTTTTCCGCGCTCCCGACCGGCTTCGTCCCGGACGAGGATCAGGGAGCGTTGCTCGTCAATGTGCAGCTTCCGGACGCGGCCAGCCTTCCGCGAACGCAGGCCGTCATGAAGAAGATCGGCGAGCGCATGGCCGCCATACCGGAAATCCGATCCTTCATGTCGGTGTCCGGATACAACATTCTGACCGGCGTGACATCCTCCAACAACGGCTTCATCCTGATCGACATGAAGCCGTGGAATGAGCGACCGGACATGACGCAGTCCGACGTCATGCGCGAATTCCTGGCGAAATGCGCCGATATCGACGAATGTGCAATCATGCCGTTCGGCATGCCGTCCGTGCCGGGCATTGGAACAACCGGCGGATTCTCGTTCGTCCTCATGGATCCGAGCGGAACGCGCACGCCTTCGGAAATGCAAGAGATCGCGACGGACATCTGTCAGGAAGCGGCGAAGAGTCCGGAAATCGCATCGGCATTCACAACCTTCCGTGCGTCCTTTCCGCAAGTCCATATAGAAATCGACCGTCAGAAGGCGTCAACAGCGCGCTGCAAAGTCTGTTCGGCTATGCCTATGTCAATGACTACAACAAGTTTGGAAAGACCTACAAGGTCGAAATTCAGGCGAAGGACGAATACCGCAATGAAATCGCCGATCTCCGCTCCTTCAAAGTCCGAAGCGAAACTACGGGCGAAACCATTCCGCTCGAAGCCCTCGCGGACATCTCCGTCCGCTTCGTTCCGCAGTATGTTCAGCATTACAACATGACGTCCAGCGTCACGATCAGCGGCTCGCAGAAGGAAGGGTTCAGTTCCGGTCAAGCCATGACTCGCATGGAGTCGATCGCAAAGGAGCGGCTTCCAGCAGGAATGACATTCGAATGGACCGACATGTCCTATCAGGAAAAGCTCGCCGGAGGACGGATCTTCGCCGTCTTCGCGCTTGCGCTCCTCTTCATCTATCTCTTCCTGGTCGCCCAATATGAAAGCTTCATGATTCCGCTCGCCGTCGTCGCCAGCGTCCCGATCGCACTCTTCGGCGCGCTGCTTTCGCTTGCGCTCCTCGGCATCGACAACAACATCTATGCGCAGGTCGGCTTCGTTCTCCTATTCGGCATCGCATGCAAGACCGCGATCCTGATCGTCGAGTTCGCCAAGGAATGTCACGACCGAAACGGCGAATCCGTCATCGAAGCCGCGCAGCATGCCGCACGCTTGCGCTTCCGCGCCGTTCTGATGACCGCCGTCTCTTTCCTGCTCGGAACTTGGCCGCTCGTCGTCGCATTCGGCGCAAGCTCCGTCTCCCGACGCTCGCTGGGAACCGCTGTCTTTGGCGGCATGCTCGTCTCCGTCGTGATCGGCACGCTCTGCGTTCCCTCATTCTATGCCGCCGCGCAGCGAACGATCGAAGGCGCTGCGAACGCCTCAAATTTCATCGAAGCCGCTCTGCGCAGAAAGAGAAAGCATGAGGTTGAAGAATAATGACTGACTTGCGCCATGCGTTTTCTGGCAATCCGTTTCCCGCGCACATCCGTACGATCGGCCTCGTCTCGCCGGCAAGCCAGCCGCAAAAGGAAGAGATCGAAGCCGTCATGAAGGTCTTCCGCGACTGGGGCGTGCGCCCCGTCCTTGCGCCGCACGCTTTAGATCCCGGAACGGAACCCTACGTATGCGGCTCCATTGAATCGCGCGCCTCCGACTTCAATGCCATGATTCATGACGAATCCGTCGATCTCGTCTGCTGTACGCGCGGCGGATACGGCTCGGCCCAAATTCTTCCTTTCATCGACTGGGACGCTCTTCGCGAACGCAATCTCCCTGTGCTCGGATACAGCGACATTACCGCCGTTCTGCTTGCCATGCTCAAACTCCGCGCGGGAATCCCGATCGCGACCGTCATGGCGGAGAAAATCCCGACTGCCATGCGCGAGCCGGAAACCGCCGCAGCTTTTCGGCTCGCCCTCGCCGGCAAGACGCCCCATTGGACTCTTCCGGCCGTCGCGAATATTGCGCCGAACGAGACTTTGCGCGGTCGTGCGATCGCGTGCAATCTTTCGATTCTCGTCTCCCTCTGCGGAACGCCGTTTCTTCCGGATTTCCGAGACAAAATTCTAATCGTGGAGGACGTCGACGAACCGGTACGCAAACTTGACCGTTCGCTGACTCAGCTCCTGCTCGCGGGCGTCCTTGCCCGAATTCGCGCCCTCGTCTTCGCATGCTTGACCGACTGCGGCGAATTTGAAACGCAGCTTGCCATGATGCGCAAGTTCGCGGAGCTCTCCGGCAAGCCGGTTCTGCGCGGCCTGCCTTTCGGGCATGAATTTCCAACCCATGCGATCCCTTGCGGACGACCCGTCCGCATCGATGCAGCATGACGAAAACGATCTTCTTCCTATAGGAACTCCGACCATGGGTCTCTTCATTCAACAAGCCTTCGAAAATCCGGAATACTTCATCCTCGCGACCATTGCCGTCGTCTTCTCCATCTGCTTCCATGAGTTCTCCCATGCGTGGATCGCGCTTCAATTCGGAGATCCCACGGCGGCGGAACGCGGACATCTCACGCTCAATCCGCTTCGTCAGATGGGATGGCTCAGCATCGTCATGCTCCTGTTTCTCGGCATCGCATGGGGCGCCGTTCCCGTCAATGCCGCCCGACTGCGCGCGAAAAGCCGTTGGGCGTATCCGCTCGTCTCTCTTGCCGGTCCCGCTGCGAATCTGCTTCTTTTCCTGCTTGCATGGGTCTTGTTCGGGCTGATTCAGCCGCGCATCCCGTCGATCGTAGAGGATCCCGTCTCCGGCGTGCGTCTTCTGACCTTCCTTTTCGTCCTTGGAACAATGAACGGCGTCCTTTGCTTGTTCAATCTTCTGCCGATTCCGGGTCTCGACGGCTGGAACGTACTTGGAGAATTCTTCCCGCGTCTTCTCCGGCCTTCCACGGAATGGGCGAAGGGAATCATGATGTTCACGATCTTCGTGATGATCCTCTTCATCGGACATCTCTACAAGTTCTTTGGAGACGTCATGCTGCTTGCTCCGAACTCGCTTTCCTTCCTGTAATCGATGAAAAACGTGTTTTTTTCGTTTTTTTTCATTTTCACGCTTGACAAAGAGAGGAAGAGGTGTACATTAAAGCTCCAACGAAACGCGGCCTGGCATAAAGGAGCCGGACGGGTTGTCGAGTGATCGTTGAGAGAGAGTTTGCGAGAGCGAGTTGATCGAAGCGTTCCGGCGTGCAATGGAGTCATGCAGGGCGGCGCACGGGAGTGCGGCGTGCGCATGGCGAGAGGCGTGCGGCCGGGGCGGGCGTTTTGATTTTTGCGCAAGCGGCGCGGCGAGGAGCCTGCTGCGGACGAGTCGAGTGGTTTTATCCAAAGGTTTCAATGTTCGGCTAAAAAAGATTGAAATTTTTTGACAAAAGCATTTGACAAAGTTGCAAAGCGATGCTAGATTAAACGATGTCGCCGCCGAACCGGGGTTTAAGGCCTGAGGGGGAGCGGGAGACGTGATGATTGACTCATGAAGCCTGATTGCGCGATGCGAGAGCGTCGAAGCGACGGGGCGCGAATGATACAAGACGAGAGAATCCGACTGAGAGCGTGATTGCGGGATTTTTGGAGATTCTGCGAGGGCGTGACGGGGGATTTGCCGTCTTGAGTGATCCTTGAAAATTTGAATAGTGCGATGAGCCCTAGAAAGATTCGAGCGTTGAGCGAGAGCGATGCGCTTGAGAAGAAAAGTAGTAGATAAGTTTGAAGAATCGGACTTGTCTGATTGAGAATGGACGGCGTGATAGAGCGAGAGCCTGAAAAGCGCCGAAGAATTTTTGATTGGAGAGTTTGATCCTGGCTCAGAACGAACGCTGGCGGCATGGATTAGGCATGCAAGTCGAACGGTCTTGGGGAGCTTGCTCTTCAAGGCAGTGGCGCAAGGGTGAGGAACACGTGAACAATCTGCCCTCGAGTTTGGGATAGCTTCTGGAAACGGGAGGTAATACCGGATGACATTGAGCTGACGCATGTTGGCTTGATCAAAGCAGCGATGCGCTTGAGGAGGAGTTCGCGTCCCATTAGCTAGTTGGCGGGGTAACGGCCCACCAAGG
>CAZAAM010000059.1:0-10687 GCA_964483055.1 uncultured Victivallales bacterium | reverse complement strand
GGGTTGCGGCTGGAGCCGGCGCGTGCGCGGCCGAGACCTTTTTGCTTGAACGGCTTCTTTCCGCTTCCGGAGACTTCGCCGCGGGTTTTGGTGCTGGCGGTTCCGGCGCGGCATTCGTTGAGGAACGAAACGACGGCGTCTTTGACAGCCTGTTCGCCCTTTTCAAATTCGAGCGCGGTGTCGGGCAGATCATAGGTCCCGACTTTTTCGCCCTTCATATTGATCATATCAAGATTCATGGTGGTCACCTGCGATCATTATTTCTTTTTCGCGTTCCGGACGACCACGGTGCCGCCGTTCGGGCCCGGGATCGCTCCGCTGATGAAGAGCAGATTGTCTTCCGCGTCCACCTTGACGATGCGAAGATTCTGCACGGTGCGCTTGACGCTGCCAAGATGGCCAGGCATGCGCTTGCCCTTCATAATGTTGCCGGGGGATTCGCGGCAGCCGATGGAACCCGGCTTGCGATGCCACCCGCCGCCGTGGCCGTCGCGTCCGCCCTTGAAGTGGTAGCGAGCCATGACGCCGGCCGTGCCGCGTCCTTTGGTGATGCCGGTGATGTCGGCGAAATCGCCTTCCGCGAAAATGTCGACTCCGAGCTTGGAACCGATTTCGAATTTGGAGTCGTCGAAGATGCGGAATTCCTTCATGACGGCCGGGACGTCTTCGACGCCGGCCTTCGCGACCTGTCCCGCGATCGCCTTGCCCGCATTCTTCGCCTTGCGCTTTCCGAAGCCGACGAGAACGGCGGAATATCCGTCGCGTTCCGGCGTCTTCACGTCGATGACGGTGCAGGGACCCGCCTCGATCACGGTTACGGGAATCAGCGCGCCCTTGTCATCATAGAGCTGCGTCATTCCCACTTTCTTTCCGATCAAACCTTTCATATTCACTCTCCTTCCGGCACTTGCTCCGGTCGGAAACGGAGCCTTGGTGCCAAAAATGATTCCGGAAGCCGCCTATCAGCTTCCGATCTTAATGGAAATGTCCACGCCCGCCGGAAGACTGAGCTTCTTGAGCTCGTCCACCGTCTTGACGGTCGGATCAATGATGTCCATCAAACGCTTGTGCGTACGGATCTCGAACTGCTCCATGGACTTCTTGTCAACATGCGGCGAGCGGTTGACAGTGAAGCGTTCGATGCGGGTGGGCAGGGGAATCGGTCCCGCGACGCGGGAGCCGGTTCGACGGGCGGTATTGAGGATCTCGGTGACCGACTGGTCGAGAATCCGATGTTCATAAGCCTGGAGCTTGATCCGGATCTTTTGAACGGTCTTGGTTTGAGGCTTGGCGCTCATTTTGACATTTTCTCCACGATTTTATCCTGAATTGCATTCGGTACTTTTTCAAAGTGGCTCGGCTCCATCGTATAGGAGGCGCGGCCGCGGGTGAGGGAGCGAATCGCCGTCGCATAGCCGAAGAGCTCGGAAAGCGGGGTGTTCGCTGCAACATGCACCGTGCCGTCCACCGTGTCGACCTGAATGATCGAACCGCGGCGGCTCGTGACGTCGCCGATGATGTCGCCCATGTTTTCTTCCGGAGTCGTGACTTCCACCTTCATGATCGGCTCCAGCAAGATGATGCCGGCTTTGCGCGCGGCGTCCTTGAGACCCATGCTCGCAGCAATCTTGAATGCCATTTCGCTGGAGTCGACCGGGTGATAGGAGCCGTCAACGATGTCCACATGGAAGTCGATCAGCGGATAGCCGGCGAGAATGCCGGAAGCGGCAGCCTCGCGGATGCCCTGCTCGATCGGCTTGATGAATTCCTTCGGAATCGCTCCGCCCACGATCTTGTTTTCGATCGTAATGCCATGGCCGCGCTCCATCGGAGTCAGGTTCAGCACGCAATGGCCGTACTGACCATGACCGCCCGTCTGACGGACGAATTTGCTGTCGGCGGTCGCCGGCTTGAGACATGCTTCGCGATAAGCGACTTCCGGCTTGCCGGAATTCGCCGTGACCTTGAACTCGCGAGTGAGACGATCCATGATGATTTCAAGGTGCAGCTCGCCCATGCCGGAGATGATGGTCTGCCCGGTTTCCTGGTTGCTGTGGACCGTAAAGGTCGGATCTTCCTCCGCAAGAGCGGCCAGAGCATTGAAGAGCTTGTCGCGGTCCGCGCTGGTCTTCGGCTCGACCGCAATCGAGATGACAGGCTCAGGGAAGGACATGGATTCAAGGACGATCTGGTTGTTTTCATCGCAGATGGTGTCGCCCGTCGTCGTGTTCTTGAGACCGACGATGGCCGCAATGTCGCCGCAGTAGATCGTATCGCGCTCTTCGCGATTGTTCGCGTGCATTTGAAGAAGACGTCCGATGCGTTCGCGGCGGCGGGTGCGCGGATTGATGACCGTGCGTCCCTTCTCCGCGATGCCGGAGTAAATGCGCATGAAGGAGAGCTTGCCGACGTAGGGGTCGTTCATCAGCTTGAAGACGAGCGCCGCAAACGGCTGATCGTCGCCGCAATGGCGGGTGATCGGCTGCTCCGTGTCCGGATCGATGCCCTTGGTTTCCCAAATGTCGACCGGGGAGGGGAGATAGTCGACGACGGCGTCGAGAAGGATCTGCACGCCCTTGTCCTTGAAGGCGGTGCCGCAAAGGACGGGAACGATCTTTCCGGCGAGGACGCTGTCGCGCATCGCGCGGTTGATCTGTTCTTCCGTCGGCGTCTTGCCGTCAAGATAAAGCGTCATGATTTCGTCGTCGTTCTCGGCAAGACACTCAAGCATATAGTCGAAGGCTTCCTTGGCCTTGTCAACGAACTCCGCAGGGATTTCATGTTCGACGACCTGGATGCCGTCCTGACCTTCGAAAGTGTAGGCTTTCTGACGGATGACCTGGATGTTGCCCTTGAAGTCGGCTTCGGCTCCCATCGGGAGGGAGATGGGCACGGCGGTCGCGCCAAGCTTCTTGCGCATGTCCTGCACGACGCGTTCGAAGTTCGCGCCGGTACGGTCCATCTTGTTGACGAACGCAATGATGGGCACGTTGTACTTCTTGGCCTGGCGCCAAACGGTTTCGGTTTGGGGCTGAACGCCGCCGACGCTGCAGAAGACGGCGACCGCGCCGTCGAGCACGCGGAGCGAGCGTTCCACTTCCGCGGTGAAGTCGACGTGGCCTGGGGTGTCGATCAGATTGATCCGGTGATTCTTCCAGAAGCAGGTGGTGGCGGCGGATGTGATCGTGATGCCGCGCTCCTGCTCCTGCACCATCCAGTCCATCGTGGCGGCGCCTTCATGGACTTCGCCGATCTTATGGCTTTTGCCGGTGTAGAAGAGAATGCGTTCCGAAAGAGTGGTTTTTCCGGCGTCGATATGCGCCATGATCCCGATATTGCGGGTGGAGGCGAGGGGAAGCAAGCGCCCGGCGGCCTCGTGATAATCCTTGTTGAGAGCGTGTGCCATCGTAGTTCCTACTGGGTTGCGGCGGATCCGGCGGATCTCACCATCTGTAATGAGCAAACGCCTTGTTGGCCTGAGCCATCTTGTGCGTGTCTTCTTTTTTCTTGACGGAGGATCCGGTATTGCCGAACGCGTCGAGCAGTTCGTTGCAGAGCGCGTTCATCATGGACTGACCGCGCTTCGCCTGCGAGTACATCGTAATCCAGCGGATGGCGAGGGCGACCTGGCGTTCGCGGGGAACCTCGATGGGAACCTGATAGGTGGCGCCGCCGACGCGACGGCTCTTGACTTCAAGCTGAGGCTTGACGTTTTCCACGGCCTGCTGGAAAACCTCCAGCGGCTCCATGTCCTTCTTCTTCTCGCGGATCAGGTCGAACGCGCCGTAGACGATCTTCTGTGCGACGGACTTTTTGCCGCGACGCATCAGCGTGTTGATGAGGCGCGCGACGAGTTCGCTGTTGTATTTGACGTCCGGGATGATCTCCCGCTTCGTGATGCTGCGTCTTCTCATGGATCAATCCTCAGTGTTATTTCTTTTTGGCTTTCGCGTCGCCTTTGCTCTTCTTCGCGCCGTACTTGCTGCGGCCCTGAGCGCGGCCTTCCACACCGAGACTGTCCAGCGCGCCGCGGACGACATGATAGCGGACGCCCGGCAGGTCGCGGACACGGCCGCCCTTGACCAGAACGACGCTGTGCTCCTGAAGATTATGACCTTCGCCGCCGATGTAGGCGGTGACTTCGACGCCGTTCGTCAGGCGGACGCGGGCGATTTTGCGCATGGCCGAATTCGGCTTTTTCGGAGTTCTGGTCGTGACCTGGAGACAGACGCCACGACGCTGCGGGCACTTGGTAAGAGCCTTGCTTTTGCTCTTGCTCACTTTCGGGCTGCGACCGGCCCGAACCAGCTGGTTGATTGTCGGCATGTTTTTTCCACCTGTTTCAAAGATTCGCAAAGTTGATCTATGACAAAATGAGCCAATAATATAACCCGTTCATCCTAGAAAAACAAATGCATTTTCTGTTTTTTTTGAATTTTTTTAGGGCATTCGGACCGGATGCGGTCAGCCACTGCGCACTCCGGTCTCTTTCCCCGTATCGGCTTTCGCCGTTATTCCTTGTCCTCGTCTTCGTCGAGATAGGCTTCCTCTTCGCTGAATTCGTCAGTCAGTTCGCCTTCGTCCACGACCAGCTCCTCTTCCGGGAAGCCGTCCATGTTGCGCATGGTCGAATCGTCGTTGAAGTCGTAGTCGAGGATGTCCTTCGCCTGCGGCTGCTCCAGCTCTTCGATTTCGGGAGGAAGCTCTTCGCCAAGGCATTTGACCTTGAGATTCTGGAATGCGATGGAGCCGGTTCCTGCAGGAATCAGATGCCCGGTGATGACATTCTCCTTGAAGCCGCGGAGCACGTCTTCGCGACCGAGCGTCGCGGCGTCCGTCAGAATGCGGGTCGTATCCTGGAAGGACGCGCTCGAAATGAAGCTGTCGGTTTCCAAGGACGCCTTCGTGATGCCGAGCAGCACCGGCTCGCCGTCGGCCGGCTTGCCTCCGATGCCGCGGACGCGCTCGTTTTCGCGGGCGAAGTCCCAGCGATCCACCTGCTCGCCGGCGAGGAAGCGCGTGTCGCCCTGCTCGATGATGCGAATTTTCTGCATCATTTGGCGAATGATGATCTCAATGTGCTTGTCATTGATTTCGACGCCCTGAGTGCGATAGACGGTCTGGACTTCATTGACGAGGTAGCGCTGCAGCTCCTGCGGACCGCAAATGCTGAGGAGCATTTGAGGCACGATCGCGCCGACGGTCAGCTTCTGTCCTTTCTTCACATAGTCGCCCTTGCCGACGACCAGATGCTTGGAGACAGGGATCAGGTGCTCGACTTCCGTTTCGGAATCCGGATCGCGGACGGTCAGCACGCGGCGTCCGCGCACCGTCTTTCCGAGCTCGACGTAGCCGTCGATGCTGGCGATTTCCGCGATCTCTTTCGGCGTTCTGGCTTCAAAGAGTTCGGAAACGCGCGGAAGACCGCCTGTGATGTCCTTGTTCTTCTGCTGCTGACGCGGAACACGTGCGAGCACGGCGCCCGGCGTGATGCGCGCGCCTTTCTGGGTCATGAGGAACGCGCCGGTCGGGAGCGGATAGTTCTGGAGGACGTCAAGCGTCTCCGGATCCTTGATGACGACCTGCGGATGCAGGTCCTCGCGGTGTTCCATGACCGTGATTTCCTCGGTGACGCCGCGCTTGGTGCGGGCGAGCGTGACGCCGTCGATCAGGTCGCTCAGCTCGACGATGCCGGATTCTTCGGCGATGATCGGGGACTGGTACGGATCCCATTCGGCGATCTTTTCATTGGCCTTGACCTTTTCTCCGTCCTTCTTGAAGATCTGAGCTCCGATTTCCGCGGAATAGCGGTCGATCTCCGCCTCCTTGACTGCGTCGGACCAGTAATCGTATTCGGTGTTGTAGAAGGCGCCGATGATGGCGGCTTCCTGACGGGCGCGCTCTCTTGCGCGCGCTTCCGCCGCCTTCGCCTTCTCCGCGTCGTAGACCACGATGAAGCCGTTCTTGTTGACGACGAGCGTATGTCCGTTGGAGTCGGTGACGAGACGAAGGTTTTCAAGTCGGATGGTTCCGGCGTTGCGTGCATTGATGACCGGCTGCTTGTAGGCGCTGGACGCCGTTCCTCCGATGTGGAACGTACGCATGGTCAGCTGCGTGCCAGGTTCGCCGATGGACTGCGCGGCGATGATGCCGAGCGCGTCGCCTACTTCTGCGAGCTTGTCCGTCGCAAGATTCTTGCCGTAGCATTTGACGCAGACCCCGTGTTCGACTTCGCAGGTGAGGACGCTGCGGATCAGGACGCGATTGATGCCGCATGCGTTGATGCGGTCGCAGATCGGCGGAGTGAATTCCTCGCCGGCAGCGATGATAAGGCGTCCGTCATCGTAGGCGGGATCGCGAATGTCCTGCGCGGAGAAGCGTCCGAGCAGACGATCCTTCAAGGGCAGCATTTCGTCGTCGCCTTCGACGATGGCGCTCACCCAGATGCCCTTCATGGTTCCGCAGTCTTCGCAACGGCAGATGATGTCCTGTGCGACGTCGACGAGCTTGCGGGTCATGTAGCCGGAGTCGGCGGTCTTCAGAGCCGTGTCGGCAAGACCCTTGCGGGCGCCGTGCGTGCTGATGAAGTATTCGAGCACGGTCAGACCTTCGCGGAAGTTGGACAGGATCGGGCGTTCGATGATTTCGCCGTTCGGCTTGGCCATGAGTCCGCGCATGCCGGCGAGCTGACGGATCTGATCCTTGCTGCCGCGGGCGCCGGAGTCGAGCATCGAGTAGACCGGGTTGATTTCCTTTTTGCTTGCGGCTTCGCTCTCTGCAAAGAGGTCGTTCGCGACCTGATTGGAGGTCTGCGTCCAGACGTCGACGATCTTGTTGTGCCGTTCGCCCTCGGTAAGAACGCCCTTGGCATACTGTTCGGAAATCTTGTCGATTTCAGCGCGCGCTTTTGCGATGAGTTCGGACTTGGTCTTCGGGACCTTCATGTCGGCGATCGAGATGGAGAATCCAGCGATCGTGGCGAACTCGTAGCCGAGATTCTTCAGATTGTCGAGCAGTTCGATCGTCTTCGCGTGGCCGATGTATTCATACGCTTCCGCGATAAGCTTTCCGATTTCCTTCTTCTTCGCAGGCTTGTTGTAGAAGCCGAGGCTCTTGTCCCAGATTTCATTGAAGATGCAGCGGCCCGGAGTCGTGACGATGAGCTTGGCGTTCTTATCGCCGCGCGGCGTGTCAATTCCGTAGTCCGGATTCGGAATCATGATCGCGTCATGAATCTTGATGTGCTTCGTATCGAGCGCAAAGAGCACTTCATGGATGTCGCGGAAGAGGCGCGGGCTTTCCGGATTCGTCGGCGGAATCGTCAGATAGTACACGCCGAGCGTGATATCCTGCGTCGGCGTGGAAATCGGCTTGCCGTTCGCCGGCGAGAAGATGTTGTTCGTGGAAAGCATCAGAAGCTTGCATTCCAGCTGCGCCGCCACGGAAAGCGGAACGTGCACGGCCATTTGGTCGCCGTCGAAGTCTGCGTTGTAGCCGGTGCAGACGAGCGGATGCAGACGGATCGCCGAGCCTTCGATGAGGATCGGGTCGAACGCCTGAATGGAGAGACGGTGCAACGTCGGGGCGCGGTTGAGCATCACCGGATGTCCCTTTGTGACCTCTTCCAGAATGTCCCAGACGACCGGTTCCGCGCGTTCGATCATCTTTCTCGCGCCGCGCACGGTATGAGCAAGATCGCGATCCTTGAGATGACGAATGATGAACGGTTCGAAGAGGATCAGCGCCATCTTCTTCGGGAGGCCGCATTGATGCAGCTTGAGCTCCGGACCGACGACGATGACCGAGCGTCCGGAGTAGTCTACGCGCTTGCCGAGCAGGTTCTGGCGGAAACGCCCCTGCTTGCCCTTGAGCATGTCGCTGAGGGACTTCAGCGCACGGTTGCCGGCGCCGGTGACGGCGCGTCCGTGGCGTCCGTTGTCCATCAGGGCGTCCACAGCTTCTTGAAGCATGCGCTTTTCGTTGCGGATGATGACTTCCGGAGTGCGAAGCTGAAGCAGATTCTTCAAACGATTGTTGCGGTTGATGACGCGACGATAGAGATCGTTCAGGTCGCTGGTTGCGAAGCGGCCGCCTTCCAGCGCGACAAGCGGGCGCAGGTCGGGAGGAATGACAGGCAGCACTTCCATGATCATCCACTCCGGACGCGAATTGCTGTTGAGGAATCCTTCGACGAGGCGGAGACGCTTGGAAAGTTTTTTGCGAGTCGCCTTGTTGCTGGTGTTGGCGAAGTCGACTTCCAGCTGCTGGCGAAGCGGTTCCAGATCGATCTGCTGGAGCAGGGTGCGGATTGCCGAAGCGCCCATTTCCGCCTTGAAGCTGTCGCCGTACTCTTCGCGAGCCTGACGATAGTTCATTTCATCGAGGGACTGGCAGAGCTGGAGCGGGGTGTCGCCCGGATCCGTGACGACCCAGTCTTCATAGTAAATGATGCGTTCCAGGTTGCGCGCCGTGATGTCGAGCATCAAGCCGATGCGGCTGGGCATGCACTTGAAGAACCAAATATGAGAAACCGGAACGGCAAGTTCGATGTGCCCCATGCGTTCGCGGCGGACCTTGGACAGGGTGACTTCGACGCCGCAGCGATCGCAGATGATGCCCTTGTTCTTGACGCGCTTGTATTTTCCGCAGTTGCATTCCCAGTCGCGGGTCGGTCCGAAGATCTTTTCGCAGAAGAGACCGCCTTTTTCCGGCTTGAAGCTGCGATAGTTGATCGTTTCCGGGTTTCTGACTTCGCCGTGGCTCCACGAACGAATGACTTCCGGAGACGCGACCTTGATCACGACCGCTTCGAACTGGCTGAGCGGCTGATATTGTTCGCGGGTGTCGCGGCTGTAGTTGCTGTCGATCATGATTTCGTAATCTCCTTATTTCGGAAGCTCGTTGCGCTTGACGGTGCGGACATCCAGTCCAAGACTCTGCATTTCCTTGAGCAGAACATTGAACGATTCCGGGCGTCCCGGCTCCAGAATGTTCTGGCCGCGGACGATGCTCTCGTAGATGCGGGCGCGTCCGGAGACGTCGTCGCTCTTGACCGTGAGCATTTCCTGAAGAGTGTAGGCCGCGCCGTACGCTTCCAAAGCCCAGACTTCCATTTCGCCGAAGCGCTGTCCGCCGTGCTGCGCCTTGCCGCCGAGCGGCTGCTGCGTGACGAGCGAGTAGGGGCCCACGCTGCGCGCATGAATCTTGTGCGCAACAAGGTGGTCCAGCTTGAGCATGTACACCGTGCCGACGGTGATGCGCTGATCGAAGCGGTTGCCGGTGCGTCCGTCGAAGACGTCCGTCTTTCCGTCGAACACCCATTCGCCGTCCACTTCCTTGAAGCCCCAGTGGAAGTTTTCGCCCGTGCGGCGTTCGACTTCCTCGTTCGCCTGCTTGAGCAGCTCCACGATCTTATCTTCCTGCACGCCATCGAAGACCGGGGTCGCGACCTTCATGTCAAGCATGCTGGCGGCCCAGCCCAGATGCGCTTCCAAAACCTGGCCGATGTTCATGCGCGACGGCACGCCGAGCGGATTCAGCACGATGTCGACCGGATGTCCGTCTTTCGTGAACGGCATGTCCTCGATCGGAACGATGCGGGACACGATGCCCTTGTTTCCATGGCGTCCGGCCATCTTGTCGCCGACCTGAATCTTGCGCTTGCTGGCGACGTAGACCTTCACGCGCTTGATCGGGCCGTGCTCTTCCGGACGATCCGAGGAGAGCGAGTCGATGGAATCCTGACGCGTCTGCTCCAGAGCCTGCATGCGCGGGCGGTATTCGGCCATGATCGCTTCGATCGCTTCTTTCTCCGGGCATTCATCCATGCGCCAGGTCTTGATTGCGGCCGCAAGCTTGTTCACGCTCGGACGCGTGACCTTGCGGTTCTGCGAGATCAGAAGCGTGGACGCGTCTTCCGGTCCGTCATAGATCGGCTTGGAAAGCTTTTTGCCGATCAGGGCGTTCGCAAGCTTTTCGATCATTTCGTCCTGCAACGCGGAGTACTGTTCCTTATACGTGTCCTTCGCACGTTTGATCGCGCGCTTGATTTCCGTCTTTGTCATGGCCTGCTGATTCATGTCCTTCGCGTATTCGATGCGAATGTCCATGACGATGCCGCCTTTGCCGCTCGGAACGACGAGACTGGAGTCTTTGACGTCCGCGGCCTTTTCGCCGAAGATGGCGCGCAGAAGCCGTTCTTCCGGCGCAAGCTCCGTCTCAGACTTCGGCGTGATCTTGCCGACGAGGATGTCGCCCGGCTTGACTTCCGCTCCGAGTCGGACGACTCCGTCGACGCCAAGGTTGCGGAGGGCTTCCTCGCTGACGTTCGGGATGTCGCAAGTGATTTCTTCGGATCCAAGCTTCGTCTCGCGGCTGTTGATTTCGAATTCATCCACATGGATGCTCGTATAGACGTCGTCCTTCACAAGACGTTCGCTCAGCACGATAGCGTCTTCGAAGTTGTATCCGCACCACGGCATGTAGGCGACGCGGACATTCTTGCCCAGGGCGAGTTCTCCCTGGCTGGTCGCGGCGCCGTCAGCCAGCGCGTCGCCCACCTTCACGCGCATGCCGGACTTGACGATCGGACGCTGGTTCACGCAGGTTCCGGCATTGCTGCGCAGGAACTTGATCAGTTCATAGACTGCAGGATTCGGATCTTTCGTCGTCGGAAGATCTTCTCCGT
>CAZAAM010000058.1:0-10882 GCA_964483055.1 uncultured Victivallales bacterium | reverse complement strand
GAGTCAAATGGTTTAACAATACGAAAGGCTATGGATTCATCGAGCGCGCAGGCGGCGCGGCGGACATCTTCGTCCACTACAGCGCAATCCAAACGGACGGATACCGCACTTTGAAGGAAGGACAGCTGGTTGAGTTCACGCCCGGAGAAGGGAAGAAAGGGCTTCAGGCGGACGACGTCGTGATTCTGAACGACGGGCCGGTGGAACCCGCTCCACGTCAGGAATGAAAAGAAAAAAGCGCATGCCGCGTCAGTCGAGGTTGCAAATCAGCTGACGCATGGTATATTAAACTTCCGGCGGACACGTAGTTTTGCAGGGAAAGCCTTCCTTGCAAAACCGCGGTTCAGGCCGGTTTTTTCATTTCTCGCGCTTCGGCGCGGCATCCGCATTCACAAGGAGCGCAAGAAACTATGGTAAAAAGAATCGCTTGCATCGGAGCCGGCTATGTCGGCGGTCCGACCATGGCCGTCATTGCGGACAAATGTCCGGACATCGTCGTCACCGTCGTTGACATCAACGAAGCGCGCATCGCCGCGTGGAACTCCGACGAGCTTCCCGTATATGAACCTGGGCTCGATGCGATCGTCAAGCGGAGGCGCGGCATCAATCTCTTTTATTCCACAGACATTCCCAAGGCGATTCGCGATGCCGACATCATCTTCGTCAGCGTCAATACGCCGACGAAGACCTTTGGAGAAGGAGCCGGTTTTGCAGCCGACCTTCGCTTTCTGGAAAAAACGGCTCGCAGCATCATCGAAAACGCCGATTCCGACAAGATCGTGGTGGAAAAAAGCACGATTCCCGTGCGCACCGGCCAGGCGCTGGGGCGAATCCTCGCTGCGAACTCCAAAGGTCTGAAGTTCCAAATCCTTTCCAATCCGGAATTTCTTGCCGAAGGAACCGCAATCGCCGATCTCCAGAATCCGGATCGCGTCCTCATCGGAGGTCTGCAGAACACGCCGGACGAGAAGAGGGCGATGGAAACTCTCATTTCCGTCTATGAGCGGTGGGTGCCGCGCGAACGCATTATCACGACCTCCCTTTGGTCCAGCGAACTCTCCAAGCTGGTCTCCAACGCGCTGCTCGCGCAGCGCGTCTCTTCCATCAACAGCATCTCCGCGCTTTGCGAAAAGACGGAAGCGAACGTGGACGAGGTGGCGCGCGCGGCCGGCTTCGACAAACGGATCGGACGTCACTTTCTGAAAGCGGGCGTCGGCTTCGGCGGATCCTGCTTCAAGAAGGACATTCTGAACCTCGTCTATCTCTGCAACTACTATGGACTTCCGGAAGTCGCGCACTATTGGGAGCAGGTCGTCTTGATGAACGACTATCAGGCCCATCGCTTCGTCCGCAAGATGCTCGCGGCGATGTTCAATACCGTAGCTGAGAAGGAAATCGCCATTCTCGGCTTTGCATTCAAGTCCGATACGGGCGACACAAGGGAATCGCCGGCGATCTCCGTCTGCACCCTGCTGTTGAACGAATGGGCGAATCTGCGCGTATACGACCCGAAGGCGATGGAAAACGCCAAGCGCGACCTTGCGAACGCGAAAGGTCGCGTGCGCTTCTGTTCCAGCGAATACGAGGCGGTGGAGGGAGCGGACGCTCTTGTGCTCCTCACGGACTGGGAGCAGTTCCGCGAACTGGACTACCAGAAGATCCATGCCCTGATGCGCCAGCCGGCCTTCCTTTTCGACGGCAGAAATTTCCTCGACCACAAGGCGCTCCACGAACTCGGATTCAACGTCTATCCGATCGGACGCCCAGCGCTCACGCACTTCTGAACGCAAAAGGAAACGCACGAAGAACAACTAACTTGATTAGGAGCTTTTTTCAATGAAACGATGGATCGCATTCGCAGTCTCCGGGCTGCTTTTCGCCGGAACGCTGACCGCGCTCGACGCGACTCCGGCTGAAAGGAAGTACGCCGATGAGGACTACGCCGCCGCCTACGCCGTGCTTGAGGCTTCCGGCGCGCGCGAAACGCTCGCCCGCAGCACGGAAAAGATGACGGAGCTGATGGCAAGGAGCAATCCCAAGCTCGCCCCGATGCAGGATGAACTGACAGCGTTCTATGCGAAGAATCTCAGCTATGACGCGCTGAAGAAAGATCTTGCAGAGGTTTATCTTAAAATCTTCACCCGCGATGAATTGAATGAACTCGCCGCCTTCTATGCCTCGCCGCTCGGCAAAAAGATCGCCGAAAACCAGGCGACTCTCTCCGCGGAGTCCGCGCGCATCGGACAGCAACGCGTCCAACAGCATCTTCCGGAGCTTCAGGCGATTTTGATGAAGGCTCTGCAGAACACTCAGACCAAGCAGCCGCAAGTCGCCGAATGAACGTCTGCGCCGTCTCTCATGCGGCGGCGCGCATTCTGTTTCATATTCCCCTGACGGTCGGAACACGGCGATCGCCATCCGCCCTCTTTCGCATGAGAGCAAGAACTTTTGGAGAATTTCAGCGCTATGAGAATGTCTCAATTGGTGGGACGCCGCCTGAAGGAATCGCCCTCGGAAGCGGGAACCGCAAGTCATGAATTTCTGATCCGCGGCGGCTACGCACGTCCAGTTTCCGCCGGAATCTATTCCCTCCTTCCTCTCGGGAAGCGCATCACGGCGAAGATCGAAGAAATCATCCGCGAGGAAATGAACCGCATCGGCGGACAGGAAGTGCTGATGCCGGTCGTCCTCCCGGCCGATCTCTGGCGCGAATCAGGTCGCTACGACTCCGTCGGGCAGGAGCTTCTCCGATTCAAGGACCGCAACGACAAGGACATGCTCCTCGGCATGACCCACGAGGAAGCGGTCGTTCATCTGATCCGCACGGAGATCAACAGCTACAAGCAGCTGCCGACGATGGTCTACCAAATTCAGACGAAGTATCGCGACGAAGCCCGCCCGCGCGCAGGCCTCATCCGCGTTCGCGAATTCACGATGAAGGACGCCTACAGCTTCCATACGGATCAGGCGTCGCTGGACGAATACTACGAGCTCGCGTATGAAGCCTATGAACGCATCTTCCGGCGAATCGGGCTGAAGCACGTCGTCTCCATCCTCTCCAACTCCGGCATGATGGGCGGCAGCGTCTCCCATGAATTCATGCTCCTTGCCGACTGCGGCGAAGACAGCATCTTCCTTTCGCCGGATGGAAAGAGCTACAAGGCCAACCGCGAAGTCGCCGTTTCCGGCCTTAAATTCGAAAAAAGCGGACCGGAGCTCCCATTGGAAAAGGTTCACACCCCGGGCAGAAAAACCATCGACGAAGTGGCGGAATTTCTCGGAGTCAAACCGGAAAACACTGGAAAGGCCGTCTTCTACAGCGACGCCGAAGGCAAGACCCTGATTTTCGCCCTGATCCGCGGCGACTTCGAAGTCAACGAAACCAAGCTGGCCAATCTCCTCGGCATCTCCGGGCTCAAGTTCGCTTCGGACGCGCTCATCCGCGACTGCGGCGCCGTTCCCGGATACGCCTCTCCGATCGGAGTCGATCCGAACAAGGTCAAAATCGTCGTCGATCCCTCCGTCGCAGGAACGTCCAATCTCGTCGTCGGAGCGAACGAACCGGACTATCATTACAAGAACTTCAACTTCGGACGCGACCTGACTGCGCCGATTGTCGCGGACATCGCATGCGTCCGCGAAGGCGATCCCTGCCCCGTCACCGGCGAACCGCTCGTCTTCAAGCACGGAATCGAAATCGGCAATATCTTCCAGCTTGGCACGAAGTATTCCGCGCCGATGAACTGCTGCTTTCTTGACAAGGACGGCAAGCTCAAGCCGATGGTCATGGGCTGCTACGGAATCGGAGTCGGTCGCGCCATGGCCTCCGTCATCGAGGATTCGCATGACCAGTACGGTCCGATCTGGCCGATCAGCATCGCCCCGTATCAAGTGGAAGTCTGCGCTCTCAATCCCGGCAAGGACGGCGTCGGGGAAAGAGCCGAGTCGATCTATCGAGAGCTTCTCGCGATGGGAATCGAAGTCATTTACGACGACCGCGGTGAAAAGGCCGGCTCCATGTTCAACGACGCGGATCTGCTCGGCATTCCTTTCCGCATCGTCGTCTCTCCGAAATCCGTCGCCTCCGACGTCGCCGAAGTTCGCACCCGCGCCTCGCGCGACACGGACATGATTCCGCTCGAACAGGTCGCTTCCGAAGTCGCGGCCCGCGTGAAGGATGAATTGCGGAAATATGAACAAGCATGAAAACGGAGACGCATCCCCGATGAATAAGAACACGTTTTACGTTACGACCCCGATCTACTACGTCAACGACAATCCGCACATCGGCCACGCCTACACCACTCTGCTCGCCGACGCTCTCGCGCGCTACCACCGCGCGGCCGGCGACGACGTCTGGTTTCTGACCGGAACGGACGAGCACGGACAAAAGGTGCAAAAGGCGGCCGAAGCGCACGGCATGACGCCTATCGAACAGTGCGATCGGACGGTCGTTCGCTTTCAGGAGCTTTGGAAGCGACTTGGCATCACGAACGACGATTTCATCCGCACGACCGAGGACCGTCACAAGGTCATCGTCCGAAGGGTTCTGCAGGATCTTTTCGACCGCGGACTGATCTACAAGGCGAAATATGAAGGACTGTACTGCGTCCCATGCGAACGCTTCTTCACGGAAAAGGATCTGCGCGACGGCTGCTGCCCCGAATGCGGACGCCCCGTCGAAACCTTTACGGAAAGCAGCTACTTCTTCCGCATGAGTCAATATCAGGACTGGCTCATCTCCTACATCAAGGAACATCCGGATTTCATCCAGCCGGCCTTCCGCGCCAACGAGACGCTCGGATTCCTCACGACGAAGCCCCTCGACGACCTGTGCATCTCCAGGCCGAAATCGCGCCTTTCCTGGGGCATCGAGCTGCCCTTCGATCCCGATTACGTCTGCTACGTCTGGTTCGATGCGCTTCTCAACTACGTCTCCGCCATCGGATACGGCTCCGACGAGGAAAAATTCAATCGCTATTGGACCAGCTGCATGCATCTGATCGGAAAGGATATTTTGACCACGCATACGGTCTATTGGCCGACCATGCTCCACGCCATGGGGCTTCCCATGCCGAAGACGATCTTCGCGCATGGCTGGTGGCTCACCGGAAATGCAAAAATGAGCAAGTCGCTTGGCAACGTCGTCAATCCGATGAGCATGGCCGACAAGTATGGCGTCGATGCGTTCCGCTACTTCCTGCTTGCGGAAATGACGCCTGGAAACGATGCCAGCTTCACCGAAGAGGCGTTCGTCGCGCGCTACAACAGCGATCTTGCCAACGACCTTGGCAACATGCTCTCTCGCGTTGTCAAGCTCACTCTCAAGAATTTCGACGGAGTTCTCCCCTCGCCGGGCGAATTCGCTGAAGAAGACAAGGCGCTCCTTGCCAAGGCGTACGATGCGATCAACCTTCTGGAAGCAAACCTGCGCGGAATGAAGCCGGACCGCGGCCTCAACGCCGCGCTCGACGTGATTCGCGAGGCGAATCGCTACATCGAACGAACCGCCCCGTGGACGCTTGCCAAGGAAGGAAAGACGGAGAGGCTCGGCTCCGTCCTGTACGTCGCGGCCGATGCGCTCCGCGTCGTCAGCGGACTTCTGACTCCGATCATGCCGCAGAAAATGGCGGAGCTTCGCCGCGCGCTCGGAATCGCCGAGGAGCGGATCGAAACGACCGACTTCGCCTCGCTTCGCGATCCGGCGAACCGCATCGCTCCAGGCTCGCGAATGCAGGATGTCTCCGCGCTTTTCCCGCGCATTCAGCTGGAGAAGCCGGAAGACGGAAAGGACGCGAAGAAAGAGGAAAAGCGTCAGGAAAAGGCTGCCAGAAAGGAAGCGAAACAGCAGGAGAAGGCTGCCAAAAAGGAAGATGAACCTCTTCCCGAAGGAATCGTCTCCATCGACGACTTCGCCAAGATTCAATTGCGAACCGCCACGATTCTCGAAGCGGAGCGCATTCCTGACCGCGATCGTCTCCTCAAGCTCAAGATCGACGTTGGCGGAGAAGTCCGGCCGCTCGTCGCCGGCATCGCGCAATACTACAAGCCGGAAGAGCTTCCCGGCCGCACCATCGTGATCGTCGCGAATCTTAAGCCGCGCAAGCTTGCCGGATGCGAATCCCAGGGCATGCTTCTTGCCGCCAAGAACGAATCCGGGCTCAAGCTGATCACTGTCGACGGCGGTTCGTTCGCCTCCGGAGTTCCGGTCGGATGACACGCGACGCGAACGGAAGCGGACGTCCGCGCAGCGCGGCCGTTTACTGCGCCGCAGCGATCCCGAAGGATTCGGCCTTTTCCGATGCCGCCGCGGAACTCGGACGAGGTCTCGCTGCGCGCGGCATCACGCTCGTCTATGGAGGCTCGGACTGCGGAATCATGCGGACGCTGGCCGACGCGGTTCTGACTTCCGGCGGAAAGGCGATCGGCGTCTATCCGCGCGAATTCGGAGAGCTTTTGCATCCGGGTCTGACGGAAGCGGTTCTCGTTGATTCGCTTGCCGTGCGCAAGCAGGAGATGATCCGACGTTCCGATGCCGCGATCGTGCTTCCCGGCAGCTTTGGCACGTTCGACGAGCTGTTCGACCTGCTCGCTCTTCAAAAGCTCAAATTCGTCCGCCGTTTCCCGATCGTCCTGCTCAATCTCAAAGGATTTTACGATCCGCTCTTCCGCCTGATCCGCCGCAGCGTCGACGAGGGCTTTACGAAACCGCGTCACGCGGAGCTGCTGAAATGCGCCGCGACGCCGAACGAGGCGCTGACGATGATCTGCGGCGATGAAAATCAGGAAACGGAGTCCGACGGACGCTGATGCGACGTCCGTTTCCCTGGCAAGACGTTGCATGCAGAATGCTGACGCCTTTCAATTTCATGGAAGTTGAATCCATTCGGGATGAATCCTGCGCGTCGTTCAAGCATCCGCATCGCCGCAGGCGAAAGCATTATTCGCCGATGATCTTGATCAAGACGCGCTTGCGCCGACAGCCGTCGAATTCTCCATAGAATGCCTGCTCCCAAGGACCGAAGTCCAAAGCGCCGTTGGTGACGGCGATCACGATCTCGCGTCCCATGATCTGCCGTTTCAGATGTCCGTCGGCATTGTCCTCGCCCGTCCGATTGTGGGAGTATTTGACGACGGGCTCATGCGGAGCGAGCTCTTCAAGCCATTTGTCGAAGTCGTCATGCAGACCGGACTCGTCGTCGTTGATGAAGACGCTCGCCGTGATGTGCATGGCATTGCAGAGCAACAAGCCTTCCCGAATCCCCGATTCGTGCAACGCCTTTGTCAACTCCCCTGTGATGTTGATGAATTCTCTGCGCTGCCGCGTATTGAAGACCAGTTCCTTTCGAAAGCTTTTCATTCTGCGCGCTCCTCGTTTTTCATGGGATTCGTTTCGGAAACATGAAGCAATCTAACGCGTCTTTCAGGAGAAAACAAACCGCATTTTCGCTTTTTTCGAAAAAAACTCTTGATTTTTGCGATATTCATGATAAATTATGTGTACATTTCATGCAAGTCAGCCTGATGGTGTAACGGTAGCACAAGTGATTCTGGTTCACTTTGTCTAGGTTCGAATCCTGGTCAGGCTACCACTTTCCTTCTTTGAACCTTCACGGTTCTTTTTTTTGTCTTCGCGTCGCGTTTTCTCCGCACAAGCCGCTCCCCATGCTGTCCAATCATGAAAGGGAAAATCGCAACGGGAGGGAATTTTCATGGGCAGCCGCTTCTTTTTTGCCGTCCTTGCAACGACGGCAGCGCTGGGACTCGGTCTTTCATCGTCCTCGCCATCCGCGAATGACGAATCGCAAGGAAAAAAGCCTTTGGGAAGCGCAGTCGTCCGCTTGGAACCGAAACGGCAGGAGGAGATCGGGCTTCGCATTGCAAAGGCGGGCGAAACAGCAAACAGCGACCAGTTGCGTCTGACGGGAGAAGTCCGTCTGAATCGAGATCGGACGGCGAAGCTCATGCCTCACATTCAGGGCTTTCTTTCGGAACTGCACGTGCGCGAAGGAAGCCGGGTCAAACGCGGCGAACCGCTGGCGACGATCACCAGCTGCAAAGTCGGAGAATACTATGCGAACTACAATACGGCTTTGGAGGAGGAGGCTCTGGAAAAATCCAATTGGGAAATGGCGCAGCGCCTGATGGAGCGGAATGCCATCTCACGCAAAGAATATCTCCAATGCAAGAATCTTTATGCGGCGGCATGCGTCAAGCGCAGACATGCGGAGGAACTTCTGGAATCGCTCCTTCCGAACAGCGAAAAAGGGACTTCCTCCGATTCGCCCGGCGCGACGCCGATCATACGCCTGACTTACGACCTTGTCGCCCCGTTCGACGGCGTCATCATTGAAAAAGCTGCGACTTTGGGAGAAAACTTTGCAGAGGACAACACGCGGCATGTCTTCGTCGTCAGCGACTTGAATCATCCATGGATCGAAGTCGCCGCAACGCCGGCGGATCTCCTTCGCATACAAACGGGGATGACTGCGACGATCATCGACGGAGCTTCCGGCGAACGACATTCCGGAACAGTCGTCGGAAAAAGCGACGTTCTAAACCGGGAAACAGGAAGCGGATTCGTGCGCATCGAAGCGGAAAACAGAGATGGGACCCTGCGTCCGGGACAGGCCGTCGCAGCCGAGATCGATCTGAACAATCCTGCCGAACCGATCACGATATCCGCCAACGCCCTGCTGCGCGATGGAAGCGATTTCTTCGTCTTCGTTCCAACGGGTTCGTCCGGATGTTTCGCTGCACGGCGCGTCCGCCCCGGACATGTGCGAAACGACGGTTCCGCCGAAATTCTGTCCGGTCTTGCGCGCGGCGAGTCCTACGTCGCAAGGGGCGCGCAGACACTGCTTCATCTATGGGAGAAAGCCGAAGCCGCCGCGCATTGACGCGCATGAAAGAGCTTCCAAGAATTTCACGTCGCAACTCCGAGGCGATGAAAACGGAATCGAAAGGAAATGCGCCGCACGCGCGCTCTTCTTGCATGGGCGTTCAAGAAAGAGCGAACGCGATCCCGCATTCGACATATTGAAAGCATCCCGCTTCAGGAAATTTCTTCAGCAGACCTTAGGAATCCGATTCGTCGCCGCCGCGCGCTCCCCCCCTGCCCCGAACGCGATTCCTCGCAGGTTGAAAAGAAAGATTCCCCGTTCATGCGTTGCAATTGCGCAAAAGCATGGCATATTATACGCTTTCCGTTTTCACAACAGGGGAGGCGTTTGGATTCGTCATGCTTTTTGGCGTTCTTTCCGGCTTTTTCAGTGCGTTTCTGCAATCAAGCTCGTATGTTCTGTCACGGCGTTTTCTGTTAAGGAGCGGCAATGCTGCGCAGCTCGTCGTCTGCTCCCAATTCATCATGTGCCTCTTCGGCGCGGCGACGCTTGCGGCGACCGTTCCGTTCGTTCGTTTTCCATTGACATGGAGCTGGTTCGGACTTTTGTTCCTCTTCGTCCTGTTCTCCAACATCGGCTACTTCTGCTTCTTCCGCGCGCTGCGGGAAATCGAAGCGTCGCGCCTCAGTTCGCTGCTGGGGCTGAAGATCATCGTCCTCGCCGTCGTCAGCATGACGATTCTGAAGCAGCCGGTCTCCGGCCTCCAGTGGGCGGCGGTCGCTCTTTCCGCGGTCGCTGCGGTCGGGATGAACTTCACCGGCGGACCAATGACGCAAAAAGGATGCTTGTATCTCTTTCTCACGCTGATCGCCTACGCCGGCGCGGATACGACGGAAACGACGATGATTCAGACCATGCCCGGCGAAAGCCTGTTCGCGAACTCGCTTGCCGTGACAGGCGCCGCTTTCACGGCGCTCGGACTCGTCTCCAGCGTCGCCTTCCTCCAAGTCCGATGCTCGTGGAAGACGATGGGCGCGGCGGCTCCTTATGCGATCGCATGGTATTCCGCCATGATCTTTCTCTTCGCCTCGTTCGGCGCCATCGGCGTTCTGTTCGGCAATATCATTCAGGCAAGCCGCGGACTGATCTCCATTTTCCTCGGGCTCCTTCTTCTCCGCATCGGCTTCGATTCGCTTGAACCGCGCGTAAGCCGCCGCGCATGGATCCGTCGTACGATCATGGCCGTCTTCATGCTTGCGGCGATCGCTCTTTTCTCTGCCGCACGGGAGTGACGGAAGCCGAAGATTCTGCGGCAAGGAGAGTCGTCATCCAAGCGGCGTTCCGTCGACAAGAGAAGCAATCATTCTGCGAGCGACGCTGCCTGGCGCGGGCAGCTTGGGAAGGCGCTTCAGATCAAACCATGCGCAATCGGAAAGCTCGGCGCCGTCCGGACGCGGTTCGCCGGACTCCCACTCGGCGCTGTAAGCAAGCATCAGAGAATTCGGGAACGGCCACGGCTGACTGGTCAGATAGCGCAGATTCCGCACCCGAATTCCCGTCTCCTCGGCGATCTCGCGATGCGCCGCTCGTTCCGCCGTCTCCCCGCACTCGACAAAACCGGCGATCAGGCTGTAAACATCCGGCTCGAACTTGCGATTGTGCGCAAGCAGAATCTCGCGTCCGTCGGCGCGCGTGATCGCAACGATGATCGACGGCGCAATCTGCGGATAATACGCTGCGCCGCATATGGGACAAAGCAGAGCCATGTCGTGATCCGACTCGCGAAGCGGAGCGGAGCATGCGCCGCAGAATCGGTGAAGACGCCGCCAATGCAGGAGTTCGCGCGCCCGGCAGGCCGCTTCGCATGCGTCCGGCGGCGCGGATGCAAGAAGCGTCCGGACGGAACAGAGCGTCAATCCGGATTCCGGCAAAGAAATCGACTCCGTCTCCAGGGCGGCGCAAAAGCAGGGGATATCGTTGAGTGCGCCCAGACGAAGCGCGCGAAAATTCTTTGGAAGCAAGCCGCAGCGAAGCAATTC
>CAZAAM010000057.1:0-10907 GCA_964483055.1 uncultured Victivallales bacterium | reverse complement strand
GTCTTTCTCCGGGAAATTGCTGAAAGACTTATCAACATTTTTCAAATCAGGCTTGCATTTTCGCGTTTCCAGGGTATTTTTGCATACGGAATCGCGAACATTCATCCGACCGAATCGAAAACAAACAAAGAAAAGGTGTTCACATTTTTAAGAAATGCAGTCTCTCCTCGTTCGCCTGCATTTCACGCGCGATGCTTGCCTTCCGGCTGCAGCGCATGCGCGACCAGGACGTCCGCCGCATCTCCATCCGCGGACCTTCTTCCTTGCTTTCCCGCCTTCCCCTGAAACAACGTTTGGCAACTAAGACCCGATAAAGATTCTTCTCCCATGTTCCGCACTTGCTTCACCTCGCTTTCCAACTCGAAACGCGCCCTCCTTCTTCTCGGACTCGCATACCTGAGCTTCATTGCGCTTCCAATGCCGGATGCCGCGCTCGGCATCTCCTGGAAGCGCATGCGTCTTTCCCTGGACATGCCGATTCAGTACGCAGGATTCATCACGACGACCCTGACGCTTTCCTCCGCGTTTTCATCCGTCGTCGCCGGCTGGCTTTTTCGGAGATTCCGGCCAGGAGCCCTGCTTGCGCTCGGCATCGGACTTACGGGATGCTCTCTGCTCGGCTATGCAGGGGCGCCGTTCTTCGCGCTGCTGCTGCTGCTGACGATTCCCTTAGGATTGGGAGAAGGAATCATCAACACGGTTTCAAACGCGTTCGTGGCGAAGAACTGCTCCAGTCGAGCGATGTGCTGGCTGCACATGTGCTCCGGACTCGGCAATACGTTCGGAGCAGGAATCATCACGCTTCTGTTTTTGGCAGATGCGTCCTGGCGGTCCGGCTATCTGACGATGGCGTCATTCCATCTCGTCTGCGCAACGGTCTTTTTGCTGTCGCGAAATCTCTGGCCTCCCGCTGAAACGCCGGCGACAGCCGCGCCATTGCGACCGGAATCGACTCTTCCGACAGAGAAGCCGCGGCTTCTTAGACTTTGGAGGTGTCCGCTTTGCTTCTATCTGTATACGGGAATCGAGCAGTCGTTCGGTCTTTGGAGCGCGCACTTTCTTTCAACCTGCCGCAACGTTCCGGAAATTCAGGCGGGGTATGCAGTTACGGTCTATTGGGCGATGCTCGCCTTCGGCCGCTTTCTTCTCGGCTTTTTGGCAAACCGCGTCGGAGACGTCCGCATGATTCGGATCAGCATGACGCTGACTTTCCTCGCCGCGCTCCTTCTGGCAATTCCGGGACCGTCCTGGATGGCGTTCGTCTCGCTCGGCCTCGTCGGCTTCGGGCTGTCTTCCTTCTATCCCTCGATGATGCATGCGACGCCGAAACGGTTCGACGAAGCGACCGCGACGCTTGTTTTCGGATTTCAAGGCGGCGGCGGCATGCTCGGCATCGCCACGATTCCCGCTCTTTTCGGCTTTCTGGCCAAGAACATGACGTGCGCTCTTCTTCCGGCTCTCGCGCTTGTCTTTTGCCCGCTGATTCTTCTTTTCGAGTGGCAGATCGACCGCAAGCGCGTCTGACGAAAGTCGAGCGAACGGAACGACTCGTCCGCAGCTCAATCGATTTTCCCGCGAATCAGCGCGGACGGATCGCTGTCCAGATATTGAATCAGTTCGACGAGGGCATCGATGCCGTTGTTCAGCTTCGACATCGTTTCATTGAAAGAATCGCTGTTGCGACGGAAATTCGTCAAAGCGGAGCGAATGTCGAGCGCAATCTTGGATATCTCGGACCGCTTGACTTCCTGATCGATGCTCTGTGAGAGGTCGTAGATGGATTTCGCGGCAGCGTTCAGATTCTCGAACAGATCGTCGATCCGCTTGGAGGAAAGATCCTTGCGCAGAGACTGCGCGCTGGCGTTCAGCTCCGTCGCCGTGCTGTCGAGCGTGTCGATCGCGTGCCGGATCTTCGGAGAGGAAATCAGCTCGTCCGCAGAAGTCAGCAGATGCGTGACGCGATCCGCGACGCCCTTGTAGTCGATCGAATCCATTTTCGTCAGAATGCTCGTGACGCTGCTGCGCAAGTCGCTGATGATGGAAGGAACGCTCGGCACATAGTGAGCGATGCCGTACTGCTTGAAAATTGTCGTGGTCTTTGGCTGTTCCGGATTCTGGACGAAATCCATTTCGATATACTTCTTTCCGGTAATGCCATCCGGCTCCAGAGTGCAACGAAGACCTTGGCGAATCTTCTCATCAAGATAGGAGTAGAAGGCATCTTCTCCGACCGTTTCCGGCTGTTCGCTCGGATTCTGCACGACGAACTTCGAAAGATCGATTTCCATGTCGATTCGAATCATCTGACCGCTGGTGTAGATGGTGATGTCTTGAACTATGCCGATCGGCACGCCCTGATACTTGACCGGGCACCCTGCGGAAAGTCCCTGCACGGATTCCGAAACGAGCGTTGTCAGATGCGCCTTTTTCTTGAAGCGGTCGAGCATGCCAAACATCATCACTGCGCCGAGGAAGACCACGAACGCAAACAGGACGAACAGTCCCAGCTTGAATTTGCTTTGATCGTACATGTTTCTCATCTCCCAGTTTTTTCGGTCCCGCGCGACAGGAAGCGTCGCACATAGGGATCCGGACTGCGGTCTCTCAAATCGGCCGGACTTCCGTCGCCGATCACGCCCTTCGCTTCCCTCGACAGGACAATGGCGCGGTCGGCGACAGCGAAAATACTCGCAAGCTCATGCGTCACAATGACAAGCGTGGCGTGCGTTCGTTCTCGAATATCCAGGATCACGCGATCCAGATTCTCCGAACTGATCGGATCTAGTCCGGCGGACGGCTCGTCGAAGAAAAGCAGTTTCGGATCGAGGGCCAGAGCGCGGGCGAAGGCGGCGCGCTTGACCATGCCGCCGGAAAGATCGGAAGGCATGTAGGAGCCGTACCCGGAAAGATTCACAAGCTCAAGCTTCTCTTCGACTTTCTTCTCGATTTCCTTCTGCGTCCATAACGCGTGCTCCTGCATCGGAAGAGCAATGTTCTCCGCAAGAGTCATGGACCGGAAGAGAGCTCCGCCCTGATAAGCCACGCCGAAACGCGACATGATGTCGCGACGTTCCGTCTCGTTGGCAGTCACGATGCTCCGACCGTAGATCAGCACGTCTCCTGCGATCGGGGCGTACAGTCCGATCATGTGTTTAAGAAGCGTGCTTTTCCCGCAACCGGAGCCGCCGAGAATCGTAACGATCTGACCGTTCGGAATCTCAAAGTTCAAATCGTGAAGGATTTCGCGTCCGTCATAGCCGCAGGAAAGGCCCGTCGCCTGCACCGCCGGAACGATATTTTCACTTCCTTTCGCCATGGCCGGCTCATCCCCATCCGTAAAGTTCCGCGAACACCTTCGCAAGAACCGTGTCCATGACGACGACGAGCAGGATGCTCAGTACGACGGCGGTCGTCGTGGAGCGCCCGACCGCGACAGCATCGTTTCCCGTGCGAAAGCCGCGCCAGCAGCCGACGATCGTAATGATCCAAGCGAAGACGACGCTCTTGATCAAGCCTTCGAAAAAATACTTGACCTCAACGTCCTGACGCGTCAGATTAAAATAGGTTTCAAACGGGATGCCGAGCTCCGCATACCCGATCAGCGCGCCGCCGAAAATGCCGGCCATGTCGCCGATCACGGTAAGAAGCGGCAGCATCAGAAGCATCGCGAGCATCTTCGGGACAACAAGAAAGCGGGCAGGACGCAACCCCATGGTAACCATCGCGTCCAACTCTTCGGAAATCTTCATCGTGCCGATCTCCGCGGCGAAGGCGGAGGCGTTCCGCCCGGTCGCCACGACGGCGACCATCAATGGACCGAGCTCTCGGGCGATCGTGCACCCTATGAGCATGGGGAGGAAGGTCTCGCCGCCGTAGGCGCTCAGCTGAATGCCGGACTGATAGGCGAGAACGACGCCCATCAGGAGGCAGATCATAATGACAATCGGCGCGCCGTTCGGACCGCATCCGTTCATGTAGTACAAAGTCTCGCGCCAGCGCATTCGCTTCGGTCGAGAGAGAGATTCGAACAAAGCGGCGGTCGATTCCCCGACGAAGGAGACGAAGGAGACGAACGCCTGCAGCACGCTATGCGTGCGACCTCCCAGTTCCGTCACTTTTTCCTTCGGCCCGAGCTTTGCCATTCCGATCGTCTCCCTTGCTTTTTTCATTGATCGTGACGCGCTTTCGCGTACAGCCGCTTCACTCTTACAGTACCACGTCGCGCAAGCTCTTTCAATCCGGCGCAATGTTTTTTTTGCAAAAAAGCAGGCAGTCGATCCCCGCAGCAGGCGCAGAAGGAGCAGAAGACTTCAAGCGCGGTCATGCGCATGAAAGCCGGCTCCTTGAATCCGAATGGAATCAGTCGTGAATGAGCTTGTATTTTTTCGCCGCCTCCAGCATCAGAGGAAGAAGGCGCGATTTATCCTCGTCGGATTCCGCACGCATCGTTTCCGGCTCGAAGGCGAGCGCATGCCAGTAGGCAAGCACGTCGCGCGTCATAGAACCGGGCTCCGGTTCGGGAAAGAGCCTGAACAGGAAATCCAGAACCTGATGAACCAGCTCCGCTTGCGATTGCGTGAATCCGGCGATGTATTCGTCCTTGACGGTCGCGAGCTCCGGGAGAAGCCATTTCGCGCCAAGCGACCAGCCGAGCGGCATGAGCGTGCGGCAAAGCATTTCCGGCTCCGGAAGACGGGAAAGCTCGCTTCCGGGGAGCATCGGATTGCAAAAGACGTTCTCCGCATCGTTTTCCGCCACCCGTTCATACACGAAGTCAAGCGCGGCGAAGAGTATTTCCGCCAGTTCCAGCCTGCGGTCCGCAGCGAAATAACGCGGATTGTCGGAAATCGCATCGCGCAAGCGCGCCTCCGTCGTGAAAATCGGATCCTCGTTCGGACGCTTGAATCGTTTGGTAAGCTGATCCTGAAGAACTTCAATCTCCCGCAGGATCTCCGTGCCGCGTTCTTCGCTCTTCGTCATGCCTTGCATTCCTCCTTGAACTTGCGAAGGGCTTTGGCCATTTGATCCGGACAGCTCGTCCCCTTCCCGCCGCAGTCGACGCCTTCCAGCAAGGCGATGACATCGTCGACGGAACGGCCGCGAGCCAAACGGCAGACGCCCTCCGTGTTGCCAGGGCAGCCGCCGGAAAACGACGCCGTCTGAATGATGTTGTTCTCGATTTCCAAAGTAATTGCGCTCGCGCAGACGAGCGGACTTGTCTGACAAGTGAATCGCATAATGTCGCAGCCTTTTTGTTTGAGAGGGGAAACGGGGCGCCGCGGAACAAACGCGCGGCATGTCGCGCAATATAGCCCTTTTTTGTGGAAAAACAAGCTGCTCTCTCTTGCAAAGAATTGAAAAAAGATTATATTTCCATGCCGGGCGCGAACCGCCCGAACGTCTCTGAAACTCGCAAGACGGAATCAACAAAGACTCGGTGAAACGAAGCACATGAAACGCGCGATGCTCATTCCTCTTATGATGCTGTCGGCATGCGCGCCCTTCGCGCTTCCCGCCGAAGAGCTCGAACCCTTGCTGCGCAACAATGGAGCGATATTCGAGTCGTTCGACCGCGAGCAGGACGAATTCAAGCCGATCATGAAGGAGTTCAGCTGGCTGGATGCAAAAAAGACATCCGCACGCGCCGGAATCGACTCCGGACTCACGCTCTTTGGCGAACCCGTCTGCGAAGTCGTAATTCATTATCGCGACGACGGTCTTGCGGTCGAACGGATCGACATTTCCATCTACAACAGAGGCGACGCTCCGCGAATTCTGGAACGCGAGACCTTCGAAGAAAAGATCGCTGACATTGAAAAAGCTCTGAACGATCGTCTGGATGTCAAGTCCCACTCAAAGAGAGAGAGCTTCTCCGCGCAAGATCCGTCCGGACGCATCCGCAACAACTACGGAGAAATTCGCCAGACTGTCTGGGTCAAAAAGCCGCTCGTCTACATTCTCCGCACCAGTCGAAAAGGACCCAAGCGCGCATCGCGCGGCGAATTCATCCAGCTGGAAATCGAAGCGTTCAATCCGAAAAACGATCCGCGCAAGCTGCCGATCCTTGCCAAAGGACGCGATAAAGTCGGCGATAAAATCAGGACGACCCCAAAGGACAATGTCGTCAAGGACGAGGACGGCACGATTTGGATCGACAACATCCCGATGGTCGATCAGGGCTTCAAGGGGTATTGCGTGGTCGCCGTCGGAGAGCGCATCGCAAGATATTTCGGGAATGACAACATCAATCAGCACATTCTTGCGGAAGCTGCCGGGACGAGCAGCTCTTCCGGATCGACCTACGAAGAAATGTTCGACGCGCTCAAACGTCTCCGAACCAAGATCGGCGCGAATCCGCGCGAGGTCTATCGCCGCTTCAAGGATCAGACCAGCATCGATAAAATGATCAAGAAATACAACGCCGTCGCCAAAAAGATGGGCGAAAAGCGAATCGACCCGGAAAGCGACTACGGAATGGAATTCAATTCGGAGGTCTACCGCGCCCTGTGGGCAAAGGATCTCGGTCGCCGCAACGGCTTCTTCTACGCGGTGAAGAAGAACGTCGATGCAGGTCAGCCGCTCGTCTGGCTCGTCATTCTTGGCATCGTTCCGGAAGAAAACAGCAGTCAGTCCGCGGGCGGACACATGCGTCTCATCAACGGCTACAACGAAAAGGCGCAGGAGATCGTATATACCGACACCTGGGGCGCCGGGCACGAAAAAAAGCGCATGTCCTACGATGACGCATGGGCGATCACAAGCGGACTCGTTGCAATGATTCCAAGGTGACTGACATGCAGAACGAACGAAACGACGCTTTTTGGATGGCTGAAGCTCTTGCGCTTGCGAAGCGCGGCATCGGCTTCACCTCCCCGAATCCCATGGTCGGCGCTATCGTCGTCCGCGAAGGCGTCGCAGTCGGAAGCGGCTGGCACAGGAAGTGCGGCGGACCTCATGCGGAAGTGGAAGCGTTCCGTTCCCTTTCCGATCCGGAGCTTGCGCGCGGCGCGACCCTGTATGTCACGTTGGAGCCATGCTCCACCTTCGGGCGCACCCCGCCTTGCTGCGACGCGATTCTGAGCCACGGCGTCAAGCGGGTTGTCGTCGGCTGCGCGGATCCGAATCCGAAACATGCGGGACGCGGTCTCGAACTCCTGCGAAATCATGGCGTCGAGACGCTTTGCGGCGTTCTCGAAGACGAATGCCGTGCGCTGAACGAACCCTTCTTTCATTGGATCGTCGAAAAGAAGCCGTTCGTCCTTCTTAAGATGGCGCAGACGTTGGACGGACGCATCGCAACCGCATCCGGCGACTCGAAATGGATTACCTCGGAAGCGGCGCGCGCACGCGTGCAGATGCTGCGACTCTCCGCGGACGCCATGCTCTGCGGAAAGGATACCTGGCTGCTCGACCATCCGCGCCTGACCGCGCGCGATTCAGACGAAAAACTCTTGAAGACGCCCCGTCGCTTCGTCGCCGCGCACGTTCGCCCAAAGGATCTTCCTGAAGATTGGGAATGCGTCGCGCTGGATTCCAAGCAGGACTGGAACGCGTTTCTGCAAAAACTCGGAGCTGAAAACGTCGTCACGCTGATGCTGGAAGGCGGCGGAGAGCTGGCGGCGGACGCGCTCGCCGCCGGAGCCGTCACGAAAATCGAATTTCACATTGCGCCGATCCTTCTTGGCGGCCGAGACAGCCGTCCGTCCGCAGGCGGGCCGAATCCGCCGCTTTTGAAGAACGCGCTTGCTCGCCTGCGCGACATGCGGATCGAACCGCTCGGATCGGATTTCGTTGCGACGGCATATCCCGTGTACGGCGGCGAAGAACAAGAAGACAAGCAAGGATGAAGGATTCATGTTCACCGGATTGATTGAAACGACAGGAATTTTCGAACGCAAGGAGCTTTCCGGAGAAGCCGGCAAGCTCATCGTCCGTCCGAACCGCCGCTGGACGGATCTGATTCCCGGCGAAAGCATCGCCGTCAACGGAGCCTGTCTCACGCTGGAACAGGAGACTGGCGGCTCTCTGATTTTCCATGTGATGAAGGAAACCTTCGATCGCACGAATCTCGGACGGCTTCGCCGCGGCGACGTCGTCAATATGGAGCGCGCGCTGCGCCTTTGCGACCGGCTCGGCGGACACCTCGTCAGCGGACATGTGGACTGCGTCGCTTCGGTTCTTTCCTTCGGAGCGACTCAGGGCGGCGACATGGAGCTTCGAATCTCCGCGCCAAATTCGATCCGAAAACATTTAGTGGAAAAAGGGAGCATCTGCATCAATGGCACGTCGCTCACGATCGTGCGCGTCGATCGGGAATCCTTCGCGGTTCGCATTATTCCGACTACGTGGAAGGAAACGAATCTGCGCATTCTTTCCGCCGGAGACGCAGTCAATCTGGAAGCCGACATGATTTCAAAATACGTTGAAGCCTTCTTGTCGAGACGAACGGACGAGACGTCCCCTTCTCCGACCATGGACGACCTTCTTCGCGCAGGATTCTGATCCGATGCCGCCCGTCAACTGCAGAAAGAAGGTCTTCGGCATGGCGCTTGCGGCCATGGGCGTGCCCGCCGCTTCCGTTTCCGATTTTTTCGATGCGCCGGAGCTTTCCGCAATTCAGCTCCCCCAGGAAAGCGTCCTCCAAGGAGATCCGCAGCTCCATGCGAAGATCGCGGCTCGCCGCTTCGATGCGATTCAAGTCGGACCGGTCATGGATCCGACGCTCACAAGAGAGATCCCCTTGGCAGATAAGAAGATGCGGAACGGATTCGCCAAGCGAACGCGCGAAATGCTCGACGCGTTGCGCCCTTACGGAATCCGCGAGCTTTCGTTGAATTTCGACACGACCACGCTCCCCATGAACCGGGAAGAGGCGGAAAACGCGAGACAAGTCCTTGCCATGATCGTCCCGACCCTGCATCGAAACGATATGACCCTGATGCTGCCCTATCGCGTTCCCGCCCTGCCCGACGGCCCCGATCCGGCGCTGATGAGCCGTTTTCTGCGCGATACGCTTTCGCCTCACATAAAGCTCTCTCTGGAGATCCACCCCTTCGAATTTCCGGCCGAGTTTGACCCGCGCCTCTACGTGGCGTGCCTCCCTTATGAACTGCGTCAAACGATTTTCTTCTATGACGCGGACTGCGGGAATAGAATTCAGGCGCGCCTTCTGACGCCCTGGATCGAAGCTTTGGACGCATTCCGTTTCGACGGTCCGTTTCTGATCGCCCCGAAATCCGCCCGAAACCGCATGGCGATTCCGGAATTCGACGCATTCTGCCGTGTCATTTCGGACTTGCGCAATCTTTGAAACGGCGCTATATTGCATCTTGCATTTTCATTCCTGAACTTAGGAGTTTTCTTTTATGAGAATTTTGAAATTGGGCGTCAACATCGATCATGTCGCAACCCTTCGTCAGGCGCGCCTTGGCACGACGCCTTCTCCCCTGGAAGCCGCGAAAATCTGCCGCAAGGCAGGCGCGGACGGAATCACCGCGCATCTGCGGGAAGATCGCCGACATATGCAGGACGCGGATCTTCTGGCCCTTTCCCGTGCGAACGTCCGCCTGAACATGGAAATGGCTGTTACGGACGAAATGGTGCGCATCGCAAGCGAGATCGTGCGCCCGATGCATTGCTGTCTCGTTCCTGAAAAACGACAGGAGCTCACCACGGAAGGCGGATTGGACGCGCTCGGCATGCTCGACATTTTGAAGGTGCAGGTTCCGCGTCTGCAGCAGGCCGGGATTCAGGTCAGCCTGTTTATCGCTCCGGAAAAGGATCAGATCGACGCCGCCAAGGAAGTCGGCGCGGATTTCATCGAACTTCATACGGGCGCATACGCCAATGCAAGCGGAACGGAACGCGCGGCGGAACTCGATCGTCTCGCCGAGGGCGCCAACTATGCCCATTCCATCGGACTTGGCGTCAACGCAGGACACGGACTCGACTACGAGAATCTCAAGCCTTTCCTTGCCGAAACCCCTTTCTTGAATGAACTGAACATCGGATTCTCCATCATCGCGCGCGCCGTCTTCGTCGGACTGGACTGCGCCGTGCGCGAGTTGCTCGACCTGATGCGATCCTACCGTCCGGAATGATTCAAAGGAAAATCAAGGAGTCTTCATCATGAACGAAGCCATGGCGACCTTTCAGCAGCTGCTCTCCCAAGCGGTGGAAAACCGCGCTTCCGACCTTCACATCAAGCAGGATTCTCCCGTAGCCCTGCGCATCGACTCGAAGATGGTCTCGGTCGACTTCACCCCCGACAAGGCGTTCATGGAAGATGTCATGCGCTCCATGGCGGACGAACACAAGCTGGAAACCTACAACCGCACCGGCGACATGGATCTTTCCTACGCATTCTCCGGCGGACGCTTCCGCGTAAACGTCCACAGGCAGCGCGGACTTCATGCGATGACGCTCCGCCATGTCAAGAGCAAGATATTCAAATTCGAAGAACTCGGTCTTCCGCCGATCATGGAGAAGATCGCCATGGCGCAGCGCGGCATCGTCCTCATCTGCGGAACAACGGGAAGCGGAAAATCCACGACGCTTGCAGCCATGCTCAACTACATTAACAAGCGCGAACCCAAGCATATCATCACCATCGAGGACCCGATCGAATACGAGTTCTATGACGACATGTGCTTCTTCGAACAACGCGAAGTCGGCATCGACTGCGATTCCTTCTACGGCGCTCTTACGCACGCTCTTCGTCAAGATCCGGACATCATCATGGTCGGCGAAATGCGCGACAAGGAGAGCTTCGAAGCGGCGATTCAGGCGGCCGACACCGGACACCTCGTCCTTTCCACCGTGCACGCCGCCAGCGCTTCCCAGGTCATCGGACGAATCCTCGACCTTTATCCCAAGACGGAGCGCGACGCAATCTTGAATTCTCTTGC
>CAZAAM010000056.1:0-10971 GCA_964483055.1 uncultured Victivallales bacterium | reverse complement strand
GGAAGTCCCGGTCATTTGCATCGTGATCGGCGAGGGCGGCAGCGGCGGCGCGCTTGCCATTGGCGTCGGCAACCGTGTTTTCCTGCTGGAGAACTCCTATTATTCGGTCATTACGCCGGAAGGCTGCGCGGCGATTCTTTGGAAGGATCGCACCTATGCGCCGAAAGCCGCGGCGGCGCTCAAGCTCACTGCCGACGAACTGGTCAAGCTGAATCTGATTGACGGCGTCATACCGGAGCCGCTCGGCGGCGCGCATCTTGACTACGACAAGGCGGCGCGCTTCCTGAAGACCTTCCTTGCCAAGCAGCTGGCCGAGCTTTCCAAGGAATCTCCGACCGCGCTGAAGGCCCAGCGCTATGACCGCTTCCGCGACATCGCCTTCTATCGGGACGTTAAAAATTGAGCGCACTTTCTCTTGGCGGCGCGCAGCCCGTCTTCCGCAAGGCGCGACCCGAGGATGTTCCTGAAATCCATGTTTTGCTCTCGGAATACGCACGCCGGCGGCTGATCTTTTAGAGCGCATCGGCAACTTCAGCGTTGTCGAGCTTGACGGCTCCCTGATCGCCTGCGCGGCGCTTCGCGACTATGGCGGAGGCCTCAAGGAGATCCGCTCTCTCGCCGTTGTCAAGGAATGCTCGCGGCGCGGCGTTGGATCCGCGCTTGTGCGGAGCATGATTCAATCCTTGCGCGAACGCGGAGAAAAGGCGCGCGTCTTTGCGCTCACCTACCGCGCCGACTTCTTTCAGACGCTCGGATTTCGCATCGTCGACAAAGGCATGTTTCCCGAGAAGATCTGGTCCGACTGCATCATCTGTCCCAAACGATATCGTTGCGACGAGACCGCGGTTTTGCTGGAGGTATGAGCATGGCGAAGCGCGACGACCGTCCCATCGGCGTATTTGATTCCGGACTCGGCGGCCTCACCGTCGTCGCCGCCATTCGCGCTGCTTTGCCTGCGGAAGACATCGTTTATCTCGGCGATACGGCGCGCGTGCCTTATGGAAATCGTTCCGCCGCCGCCGTGGAGCGGTTCGCCCGACAGGATCTCGCGTTTCTGGAGCGCTTCGACGTCAAAGCGGTCGTCGCCGCCTGCAACACCGTTTCCGCTCTTGCCTTGGACAAGCTGACGCGGGATTCGCATTCCTGCCGCCTTTCCGGCGTGATCCTTCCCGGCGTTGCGGCGACCTTGCGGACCGGCTGTCGGCGCATTGCCGTGCTCGGCACGCGCGGAACGATTGCGAGCGGCGCGTACAAGCGCGCGCTTCTTGCCGCAAATCCCGAACTCGATGTGACGTCGATCGCCTGCCCATTGTTCGTTCCGCTGGTGGAAGAAGGGGTGGAGTCTCCGATCGTCTTGGGACCGGTCTTTGATCTGTATCTTTCGGCGCTGAAGCGAAATCCTCCGGATGTGGTCCTTCTCGGATGCACGCATTATCCGCTTTTGCGCGGTCCTCTCGCAGACTGGTTTCCCGAAGGCGTCCGGCTGATCGACAGCGCGGAGACGGCCGCGATCGATTTGAGGGAATCCTTGACGGAGATCGGATTCGCAAGGCGGCGCGAGGGAACGGTGCGATACTATGTCACGGATCGCACGCCCGGCTTCGAAGCGCAGGCGCGGCGCTTTCTCTCTCTTGGTCGTCAGGAGCGCATAGAAATCCATTCGGCGACTCTTCCCGCCTGAAAATCGCGCATCGACGAAAGAACGGCCTTCCGTTCCCAACGGGAAAAGCGGCTCGATTCTCTTGTTTGCTTCGCGGCTTTTTCTCGATGACTGCATTGCGGATCGTGACGAGAGCATGTTGTTCATATCCGCAAAACGGCGGAATTTCACGCGCCCTTTCCATAAGAAAGACAAGTTTTTCATCGCCGCGATCGTTCCGCTTCCGTGCAATGCGGCGCTTTCCGTAACGCGAACGAGGCGGAATTTCTTGACAACGGCGCGCTTTCGTGATATATTAACGGATATTTCAATGAAAAAATGCAATTTTTCGGGGCACGGTGAGGCGCAAGCCAAATCCAGACCGGCGGTGAAAGTCCGCGAACCCGCGACCCATTCGCGGGCTGACATGGCGCAATTCCATGACCGACGGTACAGTCCGGAGGAGAGAACGATTGCAGACGCGCGCAACGCGTTTCGCGCGAACAGCGCGGAGAGATCGGCCAGCCGCTCCGAAAAGGCGATTGCGGGGAGTAAGAAACATGTGCGTCGAATTCGACTCAGTGGAAAGCGTGCTGGAGGACGTGAAAAACGGAAGGCTCGTCATCATCACCGATGACGAAAAGCGCGAAAACGAAGGGGATCTCTTCGTCGCGGCGGATCGTCTCACGCCGGATCATATCAATTTCATGATTACGCATGCGCGCGGCCTTGTCTGCGCTCCGATCACGGAGGCGCGCGCCAGGGAGCTCGGAATCCTTCGTCCGCCATCCAGCGACCACTTCAAGACTGCGTTCACGGAAAGCGTCGATGCCCTGCATGGCAATACGACGGGCATCAGCGCGGCGGATCGATGCAATACGGTGAAGACGCTGCTCGACCCGAACTCGACGCATGACAGCTTCGGCATACCGGGTCACGTCTTCCCGCTTGCGGCGCGCCCCGGCGGAGTGTTGCAGCGAACCGGGCATACGGAGGCGGCGATCGATCTGGCGCGTCTTGCCGGTTTGACGCCCGCCGGAGTCATTTGCGAAATTACGAAGGACGACGGCACGATGGCGCGTCTGCCCGATCTGCAGGAGTTTCGGAAAAAGTTCGGACTGAAGCTCTGTTCCATTGCGGACGTCATCGCCTTTCGGCGCAGGACGGAGATGCTCGTCGAAAAGCAGCTTGAAGTCGACCTGCCGACTCGCTACGGGCGCTTCCGCTTGCATCTCTACCGTTCCAAGCTTGACGGAGCGGAACACCTTGCGCTTACGACCGGCGACCTGTCGACGCCCGATCCCGTCCTCGTGCGCGTGCACAGCGAATGCCTGACCGGCGACGTGTTCGGTTCGGAGCGTTGCGACTGCGGCGATCAGCTTCACACGGCGATGAGAATGATTGCCAAGGAGGGGCGCGGCGCACTAATCTACATGCGTCAGGAGGGGCGCGGCATCGGACTGGCGAACAAGCTCCGCGCATATCAGCTTCAGGAGAAGGGGTACGACACGGTCGACGCCAATTTGAAGCTGGGTTTCCCCGCAGACCTGCGCGAGTACGGTCTTGGCGCGCAGATTCTGCTCGATCTGGGCGTTCGGCGCGTCCGTCTGATGACGAACAACCCGAAGAAGATCGTCGGCATCGACGGTTACGGACTGACGATCGAAGAGCGGGTTCCCTTGGTGATTCCACCAAATGAAATTGATCGCAAATATTTGGAAACGAAAAAGTCCCGGATGGGACACCTTCTTTAAGCCACATTGCAGGAGTATTCTTATGAAAGAGGAAGCCACGGTTCTGGAAGGCATGCTCAACGCCTCCGGATTGAAAATCGCAATCGTTTGCGCCCGCTTCAACGAGTTCTTCGTTTCGAAGCTGTTTTCCGGCGCGCTGGACCGCATCGTCCGCCTTGGCGGATCCGCGGAAAACGTCACGCAGGTCTGGGTTCCCGGATCTTTCGAGCTGCCATTCGCGGTTTCCAAGCTGGCGAAGTCCGGGAAGTACGATGCGGTCGTCGCGCTTGGCGTCGTCATCCAGGGAAGCACGCAGCATGCGGCTCAGATCAACGGAATGGTCTCCAAGGCGCTCGGACAAATCGGCATGGAGACGGGCGTTCCGGTGATCTATGGCGTCGTGACGACGGAAAACATCGAACAGGCGATCGAGCGTTCCGGCACGAAGGCGGGCAACCGCGGCGCCGACGCGGCTCAGTCCGCAGTCGAAATGGCCAATCTGAACAAGCAGCTCTAAGGCGGACAGCGACATGGCGAAACCATTGACGAGCGCGAAAGCGCATCTTCATTACAAGCGGCTCGGACGCGAGCTGGCAATGCAGTATTTGTTTCAATGCGACCTTCGTGCCAGCAATTCCGAGCAGGCGACGATGGAAGAGTTCTGGAGTCAGGCGGAGGATTCCGGGGAATTCCCTGACAATCGCATCTTCCGCAAGGCGCGCGCCTATGCCGAAAAGCTCATCGGCATCGTTCAGACCAACGAGCCGCTCATCATGGAAAAGCTCGCCGCATTTTCTGAAAAATGGGACGTCGAGCGCATGTCCGCGGTTGACCGCAACATCATGAAGGTCGCTGTCGGCGAAATGATGTTCTGTCCGGAAATTCCGCATTTGGTCAGCATCGACGAGGCCATCGAAGTGTCGAAGTCTTTCAGCGACGACAAGAGCGGCACGTTCATCAACGGCATTCTGAACGGCATCAAGAACGACGTCGAATCCGGAAGGCAAGTCTGAGCCATGTTTTCCCTTTTCGCAAAGTTTCGCGACGGATTGAAAAAAACCGCGGTCTCTCTCGGACGCGCCATGTCCGGAAATGCGACATGGACGCCGGATGACTTCGCCAAGCTGGAAAAATCGCTGATCGAGGCCGATCTCGGCATTGCTTCCGCCCAGGCGGTCGTCAAGGACATCCGTCATCGCTACGATCTGGGCGAAATCCGCTCCGACGAGGACATCCGTTCCGTCGCCGCGTCTTCGCTCGCCGCGATCGTCTCCGCAAACGCTCGTTCCCTTCGAAAGAATCCGGACGGTCCGACGGTCGTGCTTTTCCTCGGCGTCAATGGGAGCGGCAAGACCACGTCCATCGGCAAGCTCGCCGCGCGTCTTCGCGATGAAGGCTCCAAAGTCATGCTCGCCGCCTGCGACACGTTCCGCGCCGCCGCAGTAGAGCAATTGAAGCTTTGGGCCGAGCAGACAGACAGCGCGATCGTCGCCGGACGGCCGAATGCGGACGCCGCAGCTGTGGCTTACGACGCCGTGCAGTCGGCGGTTGCAAGAAAGGCGGACTATCTTTTGATCGACACCGCCGGACGGCAGCAGAACAGCAAGGCTCTCATGGCCGAGCTGGCGAAAGTCGTTCGCATTGTCGGCAAGGTCCTGCCCGGCGCGCCCCATGAAACGGTCGTCGTCATTGACGCCAGCCATGGAACGAACTCGATCGAGCAGGCGCGCGAATTCGTCGGCGTCTCCGGCGCGACCGCCGCGATCCTGACGAAGATGGATGGAACCGGAAAGGGCGGCGCCGTCTGCGCCATTCAAAAGGAATTCGGTCTTCCGATTCTGTTCGTCGGCTTCGGAGAGGGCAAGGACGACCTCCTTCCGTTCGATGCGGAGTCCTATGCGAATGCGATTTTCCAAACCCCTGAGGATTGAAAATCGCAGTGATTTCTTGCATTTTCCGCAATCCTGTGGTATATTGTTGCTTGCGACTGCGTTCATGAACGGAATGCGAACATAAAACATAGAGTAATGGATCAAGAGGCGGGCTGTCTATGAAGCTCTCTGTCAGAAAATCAAAAATCAAAGGCGATCTTACGATTCCGGGCTCCAAGTCCCATACCATTCGCGCGCTTGCGATCGCATCGCTTGCGCCAGGAGTTTCCGTCATCAAGGCGCCCCTTGTTTCAGAAGACACGATTTCCTGTCTTTCCGCCGCCGGCGCCCTCGGCGCCTGGATCAAGCGCGGAGACGACACCGTGTGGAAGATCCATGGCATGGGCGGACATCTTCTTGAGCCGGCGACGACGCTCAACATGGGGGATTCCGGCACAGGAATGCGACTCTTTTCCGCAATTTCCTCGCTCGCGTCCTTTCCTGTCAAGTTCGATGGCGACTCCTCTCTGCGGACGCGTCCCATGGCGCCCCTGCTTTCCGCCTTGAAGGCGCTCGGCGTCAAGACGGAATCCGCCGACGGATACTGTCCCTGCTCCGTGCAAGGACCGCTGCATGGCGGCGAGACGGAGGTCGACGGCACGTCGTCGCAGTATCTTTCCGCGCTTTTGCTCGCGGCGCCCCTTGCGCCGGAGGATACGATCCTCAATGTGCCCAAGCTGAACGAGGTTCCCTATGTGGAAATGACTCTTTCCTGGCTGAAGAAGCAGAACATCGTCATCAAGCATACGAAGAACTTCACGCGCTTTCACATCGTCGGACGCCAGACTTATCAGCCGTTCATGCAGAAGATTCCCGGCGACTTCTCCACAGCCGCCTTCCCGCTGTGCGCCGCCGCCGTCACAGGCGGTTCCGTTCGCGTCTCCAACCTTGACTTTTCCGATCCGCAGGGCGACAAGGCGATCATCGATCATCTTCGCGCGATGGGATGCAAGATCGACGTCATGGGCGACATGGTCGTCGTCCGCGAGCGCGCCAAGCTTCGCGGCGCCGAACTGGATCTGAATGCGACCCCTGATCTGCTTCCTGTTCTTGCCGTCGTAGCCGCATGCGCGAATGGAACGACCATCCTGAAGAACGTTCCTCAGGCACGCATCAAGGAGACGGATCGAATCGACGTCATGACGACGGAACTGGCGAAGATGGGCGTCAAGGTCACGCAATTCGAAGACGGAATGAGCATTGTCGGCGGTCCGATTCAACCCGCGCGCGTCGACAGCCATCGTGATCACCGCGTCGCAATGGCTCTCGCCGTCGCCGGACTCGCCGCCGCGAACAAGGACGATTTCACCGTGATCGACGAGGCGGAATGCTGTGCGGTCACCTATCCGTCCTTCCTTGCCGATTTCCAATCCCTCGGAGCCGAATTCTACGAACTCTAATTCATGAGGCTCGAAAAGGAAATGCGTGTTCGAGATCGGATGCGCGAATATGCAACTCTATAGAACAAAAGGATTTTTGTCGACCGCCGTTTCACGCTTGACTTTGTCGCAAACGGCGATATATTAGACATGTTAGGAAGTGAAAACGACGAGATCGGACGCAGCAGCATGAAAATCGCAGTCATCCATGGCCCGAACCTCCAGCTCCTGGGATACCGTCCTGCGGAGCATTACGGCACGCGGACCTTGCAGGAAATCAACGATGATCTTGCGCGCGTCGCCGCGGAACTCGGCGTCGAAATCGTCTTCTTCCAGACGAACCACGAGGGCGCAATCGTCGATTTCATCGCCGAAGCCATGACGAACGGCACCGACGGGATCGTCATCAACCCGGCCGCGTATACGCACACCAGCATCGCCATTCGCGACGCCTTGGAGGCAGTGCGCATTCCGGCCATCGAAGTTCATTTAAGCAATATCAACGAGCGCGAAGAGTTTCGCCATGTTTCCCTGACGGCTCCTGTCTGCATCGGCCAGGTCGTCGGCATGGGGCCTTCCGGGTATGAACATGCGCTTCGCGCCTTGATTCAACGCCTGAAGCAAACAACCGCAACTTTAACCCAGGAGTCATGATGAAGATCGAAGAAATCAAATCGATCATCAAGCTCATGTCGGAAAACGACCTGACGGAATTCAAAATCGAATCGGAGGAGATGACGCTGTGTCTCCGTCGGAGCGGACGCGAAATCGTCCAAGTGCAACAGTCCCCCGTCTATATGCCGGCGCCCGTCGCCCCGGCTCCCATCGCTCCGGTCGCGCAGCCGGCGGCTTCCGCGCCCGCTCAGGCGGCTCCCGCGGCGGCCGCCTCCGCAGAAGTGAGCAAGGACAAGATCATCGAATCTCCCACGGTCGGCACCTTCTACCGTTCCAGCTCGCCTGGCGCCGAACCCTTTGTCAAGGTCGGATCCAAGGTTGAGCCGGAAACCACCGTCGCCATCGTTGAAGCGATGAAGGTCATGAATGAAATCAAGGCTGAAAAGAGTGGCGTCATCAAGGAGATCCTCCTCGAAAACGGTCAGCCGGTGGAATTCGGTCAGCCTATCTTCATCTTGGAATGACGAGAGGGAGAGCGGCATGTTCAATAAAGTCCTGATCGCAAACCGCGGGGAGATTGCGCTCCGCATCATTCGCGCCTGCAAGGAAATGGGCATTAAGACCGTGCTCGTCTACTCGCAGGCCGACGAAGAGAGTCTGCCCGTCCGCCTCGCCGACGAGGCGGTCTGCATCGGTCCGGCGCCCGCGACGCAAAGCTATCTGATGATCGATCGCATTGTCAGCGTCGCCGAAATTTGCGACGTCGACGCCATCCATCCCGGATACGGCTTCCTTGCGGAAAATCCTCATTTCGCCCAGATCTGCAAGGACTGCAACATCAAGTTCATCGGACCCTCTGCGGATCAGATGCGCGCCATGGGCGACAAGGCTTCCGCCCGCGCCACCATGAAGAAGGCCGGCGTTCCCACCACTCCGGGCAGCGACGGAATTGTCAACACCGAGGAGCAGGCGCTGGAAATCGCCCGCAAGCTCAAGTATCCCGTCATCATCAAGGCGACGGCCGGCGGCGGCGGGCGCGGCATGCGCATCGCGCACAACGATCCGAGCTTGATTCAAGGCTTCCACGCCGCTTCCGTCGAGGCGGAGCGAGCCTTCGGAAACGGCGAGATCTACATCGAAAAGCTCATCGAGAATCCTAAGCATATCGAAGTGCAGATTCTCGCCGACAATTTCGGCAACGTCCTCTGCCTTGGCGAGCGCGACTGCAGCATGCAGCGTCGCCACCAGAAGATCATCGAGGAGTCTCCCTCGCCTTCCATTTCTCCGGCTGTTCGCAAACGGCTTTACGACGCAGCCATCAAGGCCGCCAAGGCTGTCGGCTACACCAGCGCCGGAACGATCGAATTCCTCCTTTCCGGAGAGAAGGACTTCTACTTCATGGAGATGAACACCCGCGTCCAGGTCGAGCACACTGTCTCGGAAATGGTCAGCGGAGTCGACATCATCAAGGAGCAGATCCGCATCGCAGCAGGCGAGCGCCTCAATCTGCAGCAGAAGCAGATCGAACTGCGCGGACATGCCATCGAATGCCGCATTACCGCCGAGAATCCTTATTTGAACTTTTCGCCGTGCCCCGGACTCATCAAGTTCTATTCCGCGCCCGGAGGCTTTGGCGTCCGCGTCGATTCTCACGTCTTCAGCGGATATCGGATTCAGCCGCATTACGACAGCATGATCGCGAAGCTCATCGTGCATGCGCCGACCCGCAAGGAGGCCATTGCCCGTATGCGCCGCGCCCTGGACGAATACATCATCGAGGGGATCCAGACCATCATTCCCTTCGAGCAGTTCATCCTTGACACGCGCGAGTTCATCGAGGGCAAGTACGACACCGGCTTGATCGAGCGTCTCATGAAAGGCGGCTTCTTCGAAAAGCAGGATCGCAAGGAATAGCCTCCGGCTTTGTCCGGACTTCCCGAAAAGGATCCTTATGCCGGAGCTCCTTTCCAAGATTCGAACCATGCTTCCGCCGCGCTTCCTTGGGGGCGCGGCGATTCTTGTTTTTTCCATGGCCTTCGCCGCCTTGCTGGAGCTCGCGGCGCTTGCCCTTGTCATGCCGCTGGCCTCCGCCGTTGCGGCGCCGGAGCTCCTGCATGAGAATCCGTGGCTTTCCCGCGTCTATCAGTTCGCCGGTTCGCCTCCCCTGCGCGTCTTCGTCGCAATCAGCGCCCTCGGTCTGATTCTCTTCTTTCTTCTGAAAAATCTTTTCGCCTTTTCTCTTGCCGTCGCCCAGACCGCGTTCGCCAAAAATCTTTGCATACATCTTGCCGGACGTTTGTATCGGAACTACATGCGCGCGGATTATTCCTTTCATCTTGCGCATGGCGCATCCGATCTGATGGCTCGCATCTCGCAAATGCGAGATGTCGCATTCTACCTTCTTTGGCCTCTGTTTCTTACGATTTCGGAATGCTTTGTCTTCGCGGCGATTCTCTGCGTCGTCATTTGGATGGCTCCGATCATCGCGCTCGCCGCATTCCTGTTGTCCGCCGCAGTCGTTCTCGTCTTTCACATCCTCTTTCGTCGTCGTCTGGACGCCGCGTCCAAGGAGCTGTTCGCAGCCGCGGCGGACGCGACCCGGACGCTCAATCAAAGCTTCGCCGCGATTCGCGAAGTCAAGCTCTCCGAATCCGAGGAGTTCTTCGCGCGCGATTTGGAAAAGGCGCAGGGAGCCATCTTGCAGGCGGATAAGACAGCCAACGATTTGGGGCAGATTCCTCGTTTCTCCTTGGAGTGTTTCGTTGTCCTGCTTGCAGGCTCCTTGATTGCGACTTTAGTCTGGCTGAACGTTCCTGCGTCTTCTATGATCCTGTATGCAGCATTCTTCATCGTCGCGATGTTCCGCCTCATTCCAAGCGTCTCGCGCATTCAGTACAACCTCGTCCGCATCCGTGGCATGAAGTTCATTTTCGATCGGCTTGCAGAAGATCTCTCCGGATCCGTCGCAGCGCCGGAAGCCGCGCCCGATCCGACCGTCCGTCTGCGTTTCGCAGAAAGCCTGAAGTTCGATCACGTCTCATTCCGTTACTCCGCGGATCGTCCGCCCGTCCTGCAGAATCTCTCCTTTGAGATGGGACCGGCCGACTGCGTCGCCGTCGTCGGACGAACCGGAGCAGGAAAGTCAACGCTTGCCGATCTCGCAATGGGTTTCCTGACTCCGCAGGAGGGCGCCGTGCTTGTGGACGGGTGCGACATTCGTTCCAACCTGCCCGCATGGCGAAGCATGATCGGATACGTCCCGCAGAACATTTGTCTCTTTGATGATACGATTCGCGCGAATGTCGCGTTCGGAGTCGAAGAGTCCAAGATCGATGTCCAGCGAGTTCGGGAGGTTCTTCGCCTTGCTCAGCTGGATTCTTTCGTCGATTCTCTTCCGGAAGGCGACCTTTCCCGCATCGGTCCGTCAGGCCTGCGGGTTTCCGGCGGTCAGCGTCAGCGACTTGCCATCGCCCGCGCTCTCTATCGCGCGCCTCGCCTGCTGATTCTCGACGAAGCGACCAGCGCCTTGGATGATGAGACCGAGCAGGCGCTGATCGACGCCTTGAATGCGCTGAAGGGAAGTTTGGCGATTCTAATGATTGCGCATCGCTCTTCGTGCATTGATGCGTGCGATCGCATTCTCTCCCTCGATTCCACGAATAAATCGAAAAATT
>CAZAAM010000055.1:4440-11006 GCA_964483055.1 uncultured Victivallales bacterium | reverse complement strand
CTTCTGGCGCAAAGACGCGAGGCGATTCGCATCATCATGCGCCGATACAGGACCGTCCGGGCGCGCGGATCGCAATGATCGCGAATGAGCTTTTGAATTCCTGATATGTTGCATGCGAAAAGAGTTCCGCGCATCGGCTGCCAGCGGTTCAGAATCTCCGCAAGACGACGCACCTTTTCCACGGACTCCATCGGCGTGTACGGATGACTATGGAACGTCAGATAGTCCATCGCGCATCCGCGCTGCATCTGCATGACGCAGGCGACTGGGCTGTCGATGCCTCCGGAAAGCAGAGCAAGGAGCGGCGAGTTGCATCCGACCGGAAGACCGCCGGGCGCGCGCACCGAATCAGGAAAGATCCATGAATTCCGTTCGCGCACTTCGATTCCGATGGAAATATCCGGTTCGTCCAGATCGACCTGAATCCGATCCCTTCCGACGATTTCCTCGACGATTGCGGCCGCCGCGATTTCAATTTCCTTGGAACGCAGCGGAAACGACTTGTCCGATCGTCTGGCGCGAATGCGGAAGCGGGTCGGACGTTCCGGAGTCGCCCGCGCTGCGAAAAGAGCGGGAATCTCTTCCCGCAGCATCGTCTCGATGGATTCCATGCTTCTTTCGCCTTCTCGACAGAACGAGAAGGAATCCAATCCGAAGCAATACCCGAGAGATTCGGCGACATCGGAGCGTTCTTCTTCGGAAAAGGGAGAAAAATTCTTTTTGCGCATGAAGATTCTTCCGCGTATTTTTTCCACGACGACATCCGGACACGCTTCGCGGCAAAGACGCCGAATGTTCCGGATCAGCGCATTTTCGAACATGGAGCGGTTTGCTCCCTTCGTCGCGATCTCATTGTAGCGGCAGAGAATCGAATTGTACATGAAAAATGTCCTTTCGCTTGCTTCCGGCAAGCTCCGCTCAGGAGACGGCGAGCGCGCGTCCGGAAGAAATGTTCATCATCTGCGAATCCGACGACGGGACGTTCGCCAGATCCGTGCAAGTGGAAAACACCTGCCGCGCTTCGGCAATCTTTTCAAAGAAAGCCTCCCGCGCGACGGAATCCAAATCGCCGGTCGCATCGTCGACGAGCACGACCGTATTGTTCTTCGACATGGAATGATTGCGAACAATGTCGAACTCCGACATTTTCAAAGCGAACGACACTGTTCGGCACTGACCGCGAGAGCCGTAGAGACGCAGGCTTTTGTCGTCCGCGACGAAATCGAAATCGTCCAAATGCGGCCCGAAGGAGGTGAATCCCTTCATCGCGTCTTTGGCGACGCTCTGATCCAAACGCGCTCGAAATGTTTCCTCGTTCTCCAATTCTCGCACGAAACGATTACGTATTTGGAAGTCGGAAAGCTCCGGACGCAGGCGAAGCAGAAGTTCGCGCATGTAATCGGAAAGCACCCGCAAATGAAGCGCGCGCTTTCGGATGATTTCAGAGCCGCAAGACGCCATGACCGGATGATACGCTCTGATGAGTTCCGGATCGAACGGCTTTTCCCGCAAGAGGCGATTCCGGGTCTTCAATGCCGCGCAATATCGTTGCAAAGCAAGGAAATATCCTCGGTCCAACATGGAGACGAACATGTCCAAAAACTTCCGGCGCACCATAGAACGCCCCGTTACGATTTCCGGATCGTCCGGAAGAAAAGTCACCGTATTGAACGCGCCGGCGAATGCGCTCGCACGGGAGACCGGCTTTCCATCCGCTTTCAGGCTCCGAGTCTCTCCAAGCTCAATCTCCAGCGTCCTGTCCCAGCCTGCGAAGGAGACGGATGCGGAAAGCTCGGCGGAAGACGCGCCGATCTGAATCATCTCCGCCGCGCGCGACGTGCGGAACGAACGGAGATTCGCCAAATAGAAAAGAGCCTCCAGCAACGTGGTTTTTCCCTGTCCGTTCGAACCGCAGAAGACGACGGACCGAGACTCAAAACGCAGCGAGACGGAAGAAAAGACGCGAAAGCGCGTCAAGTGCAGAAAATCCACCATAGGCATGAAAGTCCCGGTCGTGATCGCACGACCGGGACGCGAACGCAAAGCGCGGATCGGAAACGCCGATCACTTGTTGCGGAGCGGCATGATGACGTACAGGAATCCGTCTCCGCTCTCAATCGAAATCGGGCTCATCACGTCGTTGATCTTGATATCGACGTTGTCTATCTGCAGATGCTTGAACGGATCGAGCAGGAAGTTCGGATTGAATGATGCGGACATCGTTTCGCCGTCGTACTTCACCGGAACGCTTTCCTTGCCTTCTCCGATGTTGCTGTTCACTTCGAACAGCATGTTGTCGGGCTGGAAGGTGACGCGAACGTTCGGCGCGGAAGTTTCGGAAAGCGTGACGCAGAGAATCTCCAATGCGTAGACGACCGCTTCGCACGGAGCGGAAACAGTCTGCTTGAAGGAGGAAGGAATCACCTGCCGATAGTTCGGATAGTTGCCCTCTATGAGCTTGGAGACGATCACCGTCTTGTCCAACGTGAAAATGACCTGATTCTGCGCGATCTGAATTTCAAGGTCGCCGTTCTTTTCCAGCACGCGCTTCAGTTCGGACGCCGCCTTCAGCGTGACGATGATGTCGCCGTCCGAACCTTCTGAAATCTGTTCGAGCATGCGTTCGCAAAGCGCAAGGCGCTTCCCGTCCGTTGCGACGGCGGTGAACTTGTTGTCGCGCACGGAGAAAAGAAGTCCCTGCAGAACCTTGCGGGAATCCTCCAGGCTTGCGGCGTAGGAAATGCGATCGATCAAAAGCGCCATGTCCGCCTGCTTCATCTTGATGGAGCGAAGAATCTGCACCTCCTGACGCTTGGGAAAGTCGGCGGGGTTGAGTCCGAGAAGCATGATGGAGGCCGTGCCGCAGCGGATCGTCGCATGATGATTCTCATTGCTGTCTATCTGAATGGAATCGCCGCGGAACTTGGAAACAAGACCGAGCAGCTTCTTCGCGGGCAGCGTCGTGGATCCGGGCTCCTCCACTTCGGCGGCGATCGTTGTTTCCAAACGAATTTCCAGATCCGTCGCAGTAAGCGAGACCTCTCCTTCGCGCGCTTCCATCAGAATATTCGCAAGGACAGGGAGCGTATTGCGACTGTTGACGATATTCCCCACCTTCTGCAAGGCTTTCAGCATGGTTTCCTTGGAGACTTTGATTTTCATAAGAGCCTTCTCCCTTCTTGCCGAGTTATGAACATGTCTGTTCGGCGTTTGTTAAAAATAAATTTCTTTTCCAATGAGATTCTTAGTAGTATTATGCGTGTCGATTTTGTTGACAAGTCCCTTTTTCAAGCTCGAAACAAAAAAAACGGACATTGTGGACAAACCATCTTGACTTTGTGGATAAGTGGCGTTCTATTAACACCATTCTGAAACAGCCAACAGTTTCGCACAGTTGTCAACATGGATATCAACAGAAATGTCAAGAAGCATGCGGAAGAACTCTTCCGCCGATACCCGGCTTTGCAAAGCGAAGCCGAAGATTTTCTTTATGTATATAGTATACTCGAAAACGTTTTTTTCAATAGCGGAACTTTATTTCTTTGCGGAAATGGCGGTTCCGCGGCGGACGCCGAACACATTGCCGGCGAGCTGCTGAAAGGATTCCGCCTGCGTCGCGAGCTTCCGGAGGAGCTGAAAAAGAGATTCGATGAAGCGTATCCGGGAGAAAATTTGGCAGACTGTCTTCAAATGGGGCTTCGCGCAATTTCCTTGCTGTCTCATCCAGCCCTTTCAACAGCGGTCGTGAACGACAATCATCCGCTGATGTCGTATGCGCAGACGCTGTTTGCGCTGGGAAATCCAGGCGATGCGGTGCTCGGAATCAGCACGTCCGGCAAGGCTGTCAATGTCTGCAACGCCTTCAAGACGGCGCGCGTGATGGGAATAAAAACCATTCTTCTGACTGGAGCGCAGCCGGGAATCTGCGCCGAATACGCAGACGCCATGATTCGCGTTCCATCGACCGTCACATTCGAGATTCAGGAGTACCATTTGCCGGTTTATCATGCTCTTTGCTCCATGCTGGAAGAAAGATTTTATGGGAAAAGAGAAGAATAAGCTGCGCCATATCGCCATCATTCTGGATGGAAACGGACGCTGGGCGGAACGTCATGGGGTCGCCCGCGCGGACGGTCATTTGGAGGGCGCGCGCCGCGTCGTGGATTTCGTTCGTTTCATCGACGAGCTCGACATAGAATATGCGACTCTCTATGCATTCAGCACGGAAAACTGGAAACGTTCCAAAGAAGAAGTCGGCGCCCTGATGCATCTGCTTTGCCGATTTCTCGACGAGAATCTCGAACTCATGCTTAAGAATGAAATTCGACTTCTGACGATCGGAGACGTTTCCGCTCTTCCTGAGGAGTGCGTCTTGCGGCTGAACCGCGTCAAGGAATTGACGAAAAATAGATTTCGGCGCACTTTGATTCTGGCGCTGAACTATGGAGGACGTCAGGAAATCGTTCGCGCGGCGCAGCGGCTCGCTCAGGAAGCGAAGGACGGACTGATTGATCCGACCGGCATCACGGAGGATGTCTTTTCGAACACGTTGGAAACGGCCGGCATTCCAGATCCGGATCTTTTGATTCGGACGAGCGGAGAACAACGGCTCAGCAATTTTCTGCTTTGGCAGCTTTCCTACAGCGAATTCTATTTTACGGAAACGCTGTGGCCGGATTTCGATCGTGCGCAGCTGGACGAGGCAATCTCCGCCTATTACGGAAGAAACAGAAGATTCGGAGGTAGATGATGGAAACTTTTTGGAAACGGACGTTCAGCACGATCGTGCTGCTTTGCCTTTTGGGCGGCTCGGTGTTTCTTCCGTACCGCTTTGCTCATTCCGTCTTTGCGATTCTTGCGATTCTGCTTTCCTATGCAGCGGCGCATGAATGCTCCATGATGCTCAATCAAGGGCGTTTTCGCGGATTTTCCAAATTTTCAGCGTTTGCTCTTGCTTTGACGGCTATCGCATTTCTCACGGTTCCGGCGAAGGCCGTGTTTGTGGTTCTCATCTTTCTGGCGATGCTTTGGGTTCTGATCCTGTTCACCTGCAACCGTCCCGACATGCTTCGCGCTCTTATTTCCGCCGTTGCGTCCTATTTTCTATTTGTAATTCCGATTTGGGGCGTCGTCTGCGCGTTTCAGGCGCATCCGGACGATTCAGTTCGTTGGATTCTGCTTTATCTGATTCTCGTGACGAAGGCAGGAGACATCGGCGCCTATGTCGTCGGATCTCTTTGCAATGCAATCACGAAAGGACGCAATCACAAGCTGATTCCGTCCGTGAGTCCCGGAAAGTCATGGGAAGGGTGCGCGGGCGGACTTCTTTTATCCATCGTCGTCAGCTGCGTCGTCTTTCCTTTCTGCGGCTTTCGTTTTGGAGAATCGGATCTTGCCGGATCCTGGGTCGCGCCGATTCTGTTCGGAGCTGTCCTGTATGTTTTTGGGGCGATCGGCGATCTTTCCGAATCGAGCATAAAGCGCAGTTGCGGATGCAAGGATTCCGGCCGGTGGCTTCCAGGGATCGGCGGCGTGTTCGATCTGGTTGACAGCCTGATGATCAATGCGGCGATTTTTTTGATCTACTATGAATGGCAGATAATTCAATATTCCAATTTCTGAACGCGACAACGAGGGAGAGAAAATCTATGCAAAAGGACGCGGAACGCTTTCTTCCCGATCGAGAGCTTGTAGAAAAGCTCAAGAGCGGCCGGCTGGCTAATCCCCACTATATTCTCGGCATGCATGAATTCGAAGAAGGGCGAGTAGTTCGCGTCTACGATCCGGAAGCGACGAATATCACGATTCTCGCTGAATGCGGACGCGTTCCCATGACGCTTGCGGACGGACTGTTCGTCGCGTATTTTCCGGATGCGAAGGATCAGTTTTCGTACAAGCTGGAGCGCGTTTACGGAGACAAGAGGAAATACGTGGCGGAAGATCCGTATTTCTTCCTGCCCGGCGTCGGAGAAATGGATGTCTATCTGTTCAACAAGGGAGAGCATCGGCGCATTTACGACGTGCTTGGATCGCATGTGCGGAACTTCGGAGGAGTGGAAGGCGTCGAGTTCGCCGTCTGGGCTCCGAACGCGCAGCGCGTGTCCGTGGTCGGCGACTTCAACGGCTGGGACGGAAGAAGGAATCCGATGCGTCTTCTCGGAAGCAGCGGAATCTGGGAGCTGTTCATTCCGGGGCTGAAGGCGGGTGAAATCTACAAATATGAAGTGCGAAACTGCAACGGCGATTGCGTGTTGAAACTCGATCCCTACGTCCAACAGACGGAATTGCGTCCGAACAACGCTGGAATCGTCCCTGAAAAGGAGCCGTTTGAATGGCATGACGAAGAGTGGATGACGCGACGCGCGCATGTCAATCCCCTGGAAACGCCGCTGAACATCTATGAAGCGCATCTTGGAACATGGGGAGGAGAAGGTCTTGATCTGCCGCCTGTTCAGGATCCGCCACTGTACAACAACTACCGGGAATGCGCCGTTGCGCTGGCCGCATATCTGAAGAAGATGGGCTACACCCACATCGAGCTTCTTCCGATCATGGAGCATCCGCTC
>CAZAAM010000055.1:0-4430 GCA_964483055.1 uncultured Victivallales bacterium | reverse complement strand
CGACATTTCCTGGGGCTATCAGGTATCCGGCTTCTACGCTCCGACCGCTCGCTACGGATCGCCGCGCGACTTCGCGTTCTTTGTCGACTACATGCATCAGAACGGAATCGGCGTGATTCTGGACTGGGTTCCGGCGCACTTCCCGAAGGATCTTTTCTGTCTCGGACGCTTCGACGGGACGGCGCTTTACGAGCATGCCGATCCGCGTCAGGGCGAACAGAAGGACTGGGGCACTTACATCTTCAACTTCGGACGCAACGAAGTGCGCAACTTCCTGATGGCGAACGCTCTTTTTTGGATGGAGAAATATCATGTCGACGGCCTGCGCGTCGATGCGGTTGCAAGCATGATCTATCTCAACTATTCCCGCGAGGACGGCGAGTGGATTCCGAACAAGTACGGCGGATGTGAAAATCTGGAGGCGATCGACTTCATCCGGAATCTGAACGAGCTGACGCATCGGATGTTCCCCGGCATCATGATGATCGCGGAGGAATCGACCTCCTGGCCGGGCGTTTCCCGCCCGCTGTATCTCGGCGGTCTCGGATTCACGTTCAAATGGAACATGGGCTGGATGCACGACACGCTCGACTATTTCAAGCTGGATCCGATTTATCGAAGCTATCATCATGGACAGCTCGCCTTTTCCATCTGCTACGCCTTTTCCGAAAACTTCATTCTTCCGCTCAGCCATGACGAAGTCGTGCATGGAAAGCTTTCCCTCTTCGGACGCATGTCCGGCGACTATGCGCAGAAGTTTGCGAATTTGCGCGCCCTGTTCGGCTACATGGCCACGCATCCCGGCAAGAAGATGCTGTTCATGGGCGGCGAAATCGCGCAGGTCATTGAATGGAACGAGCATAATCAGAGTCTGGACTGGCTGCTCCTGAAGTATCCGATTCACGATGCGTTCCATCGCATGGTTCGAGAGTTGAACGCGTTCTATCTCTCCCAGCCCGCTCTTTGGGAAGTCGACTTCCGGCCGGAAGGATTCCAATGGATCGACGGCGGAAACGTCATGCAGAGCGTGTATGCCTACATGCGTTGGGACAAGGACGGAAGCGATCCTTTGCTTGTCATTCTGAATCTTACGCCCGTCGTCCGCGACGACTTCAACATCGGCGTTCCGCTGCCTGGCGAATGGGTGGAGCTCTTCAATACGGATCGGGAGGAATACGGAGGCACCGGTCTTTTGAACCTTCAAAAGATGGAGAGCAAGCCTGGCGAAATGCATGGACAGAAGCAGTTCATCACGCTTCGTCTTCCGTGGCTCTCCTGCATCGTCCTCGGTCGTAGGAAACAGTAAGCTCGATCGAACTCAAGCCGTCGTCCGCCTGTTCGGAGCGGATTCTCCCGCCGCGTCGCTTTTTTCAGAGAGAACGCGGCGGATTTTCTTCGTATGAAGTCGAAGCCGGATCACCATGGCGACGTAACGCGCGGCGACGCTGAACGACAGCTTGCTTTTTCCATGCTTTCGCATTGCGAAGGTTATAGGAATTTCCTCCACGCGCGCCGCGCCGGCGATTCGGGCAAGAAACGACATTTCCAGAAGAATTTTGAATCCAGTCGGATTCAATGCCGGCCGAAGCGTTCGGAAAAGCGTCCGCCGAACGCAGAAGAAGCCGGACATTGGATCATGAAGTCGGACGCCGAGAACAGCGCGCGCGGCAAGAGCGGCGGAACGACTGCACAACATGCGGAATACGCTCCATTTTTCTTCAAAGCCGCCGCCCGGAATGAAACGAGATCCGATGCAGAGCGGGACGTCGGGATTCTTTTCCATGAATTGCAGAAGACGTGCGAGGTCGCAAGGCCGATGCTGTCCGTCCGCGTCCATGCAGCAGAGAATTTCGCCATGCGCATGATCGAATCCCGTGAGTACGCTTTGCGAAAGGTCGCGCCTTGCATTGCAACGCAGCACGCGAACCGGAATGCGGAACGAACGGGCAAGATTTTCGACCGCATCGGGCGTTCCGTCGGTTGAACCGCCGTCTGCCGCCAGGATTTCGATTCCGTGAAATCCGAGCGCAGCGATGCCTTGAAGCGTTTCTCCGATGCACTCCGCTTCGTCAAGCGTCGGAATCACGATGGAAAAGGTCATGGAGCATCTCCGAAATGCTTATACGCCGCGCAGGCCGTTTCCCGTTCGCGGTTCGTTGGAAAGAGGCATCAGGCGGCGCACCGGCAGCGCGAAGGCGAGACCCTCCTCTTGAAAGCGTGTCAGAATCATGAAATTGATTTTGTCTTTCTCGGCGGTGAAATCGAAGAAGTCCTGCGTCTGAAACCAGCAATAGGCCTGAAGACGGAATGCGGCGTTCCCGATGGAGGCGAAGAAAATGCGCGGCGGCTTTTCCTTCATGTCGAAGAGCGGATTGCCGTCGAGGATCTCGTGAAGCAGCTCGACTCCACGCCGAACCTGATCCGGCGTGGAAGAATATGCAAGGTCTATTTCGAAGACATGGCGAATCATCGGGCGCAAAGACACGTTTTCTATGGTGGCTTCCGTCATTTCCTTGTTCGGAATGAACCAAAGCGTTCCTTCGAAGGAACGAACCTTCGTGCTTCGAAGCCCGATCGCTTCGACAAATCCGTCCTTTCCCCCTACCACAATGCGATCTCCGATTGCGAACGGGCGGTCCAGAACCAGAGAAACCGTGCCGAACAGGTTCGCGATCGTGCTTTGCGCGGCGAACGCGATCGCCATGGCCAGAATGCCGGCGCCGGCCAGCAATGCGCCGATATTGAAATGAAAGACGTTCTGAAAGATGAAGAAGAATGCTGCGCACAGAACGGCGATGCAGATGATCGGGCGCATCAGGTTGACGAAAAGAAGACTGAACGTTCGCCCCGACGTTTGGCTTGTTTCCAAAAGAAGATGCGAGAAAAGATTCACGACGCGCAGAATCGCCCAGGCTACGACCGTCGTCAGAAGGAACAGATACGTCTTGAGAAGCCACGATTCCTCGGAAACGCTCAGATGCAGCATCGAAAAGCAGATCGCCGTTCCGCTGAAGGAGACCGCAAGAATGATCGGAAGACGCAGGGAGCGCGCCAGTCCGCGGTTGAAGTCGCGCGTCCGGCTGCGCAACGCATGACGAAGAATCAAGAGAACCAGAAAGCTCAGCAGGACGCCGAGAACCACGGAAATCAGAATGCCGGCGGAAAGATATGCGATCTCCATGCGGTTGTCGACAAGCCGCTCGAGAAGCCGGTGAAAGAAGTTCGACAGCGGAGCAAAGAAAGAAGCATCCGCAAGCGGCGGAATCATCATCGCACATCCCTCCTTGATTGATGAATTCGGCGATCAATGCGATAATTTGCATTGCGTTCGCGCTTTTTGCAAGAAAAGGCGCTTGTTCGATAATTGATCGCGCAGAAGAGAGGGACGGGGATCGCCGTTGGAAGGGGCGAATGGATATCGCGTCAGCAAGCGTCTGTCCTGGATCGGCAGTTCGGACAGAGTCCGGAGCAGTCCAAGCGGATTTCCTTCAGAAGGAAGGAATCGGGAATTTCTGGATGCGGCTCTTCGGCAGGGAGGTCGAACAGCGCGCCGCATCCCTTGCAATGGAAGTGCGCATGGAATTCCGGATTGCCGTCGTAGCGGATCTGAAGATCCTCCGCCGGAAGCGCGCGTATCAGATTCGCATCGGCAAGGAGTTTCAACGTATTGTAGACGGTCGTCCGGGACAGGGTGGGACGCTCCTTCACAAGGTTTTGATAAATCATGTCGACGTTTGGATGAACGCTGTGCTCCAGCAGCCATGCGTAGATCGCCAAACGCTGTTCGGAAGGGCGTACGCCCTTGCTTTTCAAACGTTCCGCCAGTTCGCTGCGATTCATTCCAAACGCCTCCATGGGATGCTTTAACGCATCGTATTCTTATTTTCCGAAGTAACGGGCGAGCAGACCGGCGAAGGCCTGTCCGTGACGGGCTTCGTCGCGCGCCATTTCATGGACGGAGTCGTGAATGGCGTCAAGATTGAGCTGCTTCGCGATCTTGGCGAGGTCGGTCTTGCCGGCGCAAGCGCCGTTCTCGGCCGCGACGCGCTTTTCGAGATTCGTCTTCGTACAGGGATCGACGACTTCTCCGAGCATTTCGCCGAACTTGGCGGCGTGCTCCGCTTCTTCGTAGGCGATGCGCTTGTAGGCTTCGGCGATCTCCGGATAGCCTTCGCGGTCGGCCTGGCGGCTCATTGCGAGATACATACCAACTTCCGTGCATTCGCCGATGAAGTGTTCCTTCAGACCCTCGAGAAGGGTTGCGTCCGTGATGTTCTTGGCGATGCCGACCTCATGAGTGGCGGCCCATGCCATTTCCGTGGATTCCTGAACCTTGAACTTGGAACCGGCGCACCCGCACTGCGGACACTTTTCCGGGGGCTCGTTTCCTTCGACGACGTATCCGCAGATCGGACAAACAAACTTTTTCA
>CAZAAM010000054.1:0-11116 GCA_964483055.1 uncultured Victivallales bacterium | reverse complement strand
AGGCCTTCTCGCCGGTCTCGTCTATTCCAAGCGCGCGGCTGATGCGGCGGCGGGCGAAGAGATCGTTTGGATTCGGGGAGTCCCCGTCACCTTCGAAATCGATTCTTCCGATGCGGAGGAGTACAAGATCATGTTCGCCCGCGGGACGCCGCCGAAGGTCGTCGTCTCTCTGCAGGTTCGCGCGCCGCGCGACGCCCAGCTTTCAGCGGAGGACTTCATCGTTCAAAAGACCTTGACGCTTGCGGACTATAATTCGAACGCGCAGGTCGTGATCGAACCGAGCGACGTCTGGGTCGCGGATTGGAAGCGCAAGGCGACCGTCTTGCGAGTCGATCCCTCCATGTTCATGGTGAATCTCGATCGTCAGACGACGAAGGTCGTTCCTGTGAAGCTGAATTATACGCTCGATCTTCCGCCGAAGTACGAACTGATCGATTTCAAGGTGGTGCCGGACGAAATCCGCATCTCCGGACCGGAAAAGGCGCTTGCTGCGATTCAGGCGATCGAGACGCGCGATTTTTCTCTTGCGGATGCGAAGAGCGGCTACATGAAGATCGTCGATTTGGCATCGCCGCAGGACTACGTCCGGCTCTCCGCGCAGGCGGTTCAAGTCACGCCGGAAATCGTTTCGCGCCAGTCGAAGAGCTTTCTCAACGTTCCGATTCGTCTTCTGAATTCCAGCTTCCTGCATGACTACGTCTGCGAATTGAAGCCGGATCGCGTCGACATCACGATCGAAACTGCGCGTTCGGAGTTGACGGCGGCCTCGCTGCATCCCTTCGTCGATCTCTCGCAGATCGACCCGGACGGACTGGATTATGTGGAAAAGGAGGTTCCGATCCGCTGTTGGAGCGACAACAATTCCGATCATCCGGTCGTCACGCCGCAAAAGACGCTCGTCTGTCTGAAGCGAGTCGTGCAGAAGAAAGAATCAGCTTCGAACTGGAAGCATTGCGTCTATCGCGGCGTGAAGACGAACTATCGGTGCGAGCCGGGCGTGACGCTTGCCGGAAAGCCGGACGTCGAAGAGGTCACGCTGGAGGTTCTGCTGCCAAAGGAGAAGAAGATTGAAAGCGATGACTTTACGATCGAGCGTCCTCTTTCTGTGGAAGACGTTCGATCCAAGGACGAGATCGCATTGCGAGCGGAGCATGTCGTTCCCCGCGAACCGGGCGTTCCGATGCAGGTTCTCAGCATCGAGCCCTGCAGCGTTTCGCTTCCGCTGGACGAATTCGTCGCGGCGAAGGAGGTCCCCATCAATCCGGTTTACGACATCCACGATCTTCCGGCCGGAGCCGCGCTGAAAAAGCTGGTCGTCCCGACGAAAGTCTCTCTCTCCGGACCGAAGTCGGCTCTTGATTCGATAACCTCCATTTCTACGGAAAAGATTCCTCTGCTTGCGGTTATGAGCAAACGCGTCGTTTCGGTTCCGCTTGTTTCCCCGTCGCCATACGTGCAGATGAGCAGGGAACAGGTCAACGTAACGGGTGAAATCGACTTGCCGCGCATCTTCGAATTCCGTGACATCCCGATTCGGATTTTCGATCTGGGCGGGGATGCCCGAGGCGTGTCTGCATCCTTTGCCGAGCCTTCGCCTGCAGGCTCCGTGTCGATTCAACTTCTCTCGCCCCAGGTGAAAATCAAGAAGGAACAGGTGCGCCTTTTCGTGGACCTTTCCGATTCGACATTGGTCGAAGGCGGATCGTTCTATGCTCCGGTTCGCTGCCGGCTTCCCGACGAGACTTTGTACAAGGTTCTGAGCATCGAGCCGGAAAGCGTGCAGATCAACGTCAAGCCCTCGCGCTGAACCGGGATTCCCACGACATCTTCTTCCTGGATATTAAGGATTTCTTCAGAAAAGCGTTTTTTGCGCCGGCGCTCGGATCAAAAACGGAGAAAAGCGACGCGCAATGCTCTTTCACGAATCTTGCGCATGCCGGATTTGAATCATTCCTGGCGAGCGGTCGCTTTCGTGATTCTTAAGGTTGCGCAAGGCCGATTTGCAATGCACGGCGTTGCGGCATGCATGGATCGTTCGTTCCTCGCGCATCGTGTCGCAATGCTGCGCTTCAGCTCAAGCGAGACGAGCGGCGCGGACGAAGGCGCGGCATCGGGCCGGATCGATTTTCGTCCGATCGTCGAGCGCCCGCAGTCCGGAGTTGACATCCACTCCATAGGGGCGAACCTTGCGAATCGCATCCGCGACGTTTTCCGGGGAAAGTCCGCCTGCGAGCATGACGGGAACCGGCGATTCCTGGACGAATCTGGCTGCAAGATCCCAGTCGTTCAACAGCCCCGTTCCGCCGACCTGATCCGTTTCCGGATTGCGCGAGTCGATGAAGAACGCATCGACATGCGGAAGATATGCGGAAAGCTCCGCATAGCCGTTCGTCTGGGAAAGCCAGACGCTTTTCATGATCTTGACGGACGGAGCAAGCTCCTTGCGCAGGATCGCGGCCTGCTGCGGCGTCGTTTCTCCATGAAGCTGAATCGTCATGGGACCGATTGCACGAAAGATGTCCAAAATTTCATCCGGTTCGGAAAGATGCGTGATGAGAATCGGCTGCACGAAAGGGGGAAGAAGCGCGCAAAGCGCACGCGCCGTTTCAACGGAAATGAAGTCGTTCGAGGCATGACGGCGTCCGACAAGAAGTCCGATTGCGTCCGGATCCGCATCAAGCGCAATCCGTAGATCCTCCTCGTTTCGGATTCCACAGAGTTCCGTCTTCATGGCGCGGACCTCGCGCGAAAGGCCGCCTCCACGCCGCGCAAAGTGAAGTCGGGCCCGCCGTCCTCCAGATTTTGCGCAACGGACAGGAAGTAGCGGCGGTCGCCTCCGCAAAGCACGATGCGCGTCGCTTCTCCGTAGGTCTTGCGGACGCGTGCGACAAAGCCTGCGACAGCGTCGAGAAGCGCCATGTCCGTGCCGAGACGAATGGATTCCTCCGTATTCGTCGCAGGGAAGGGGGGGAGCGTTTCGTCCACAGGAAGATCCGGCAGCTGCGAGGCGAAGATATGGAGCGCGGAGCGCATCATCTTGCGACCGGGAAAGATCGGCCCGTCATAGTAGACGCGGTTCTCTAGGACGATTTCCGCATCGATTGCCGTCCCGACATCTATGGAGACGGCAGGCAGAGGCCCGGAGAGGGCGAGCTGAACGGCGTTTGCGATCCGATCCGCGCCGATGCTTGCCGCATTCGTGCGGGAAAAGTCGAGCGGCGCGGTTTCGGCGGAAACGAGAAAGGCGTCGCGTGCAAGCAGGGCGGGACGGAAGTCCGGCACGACGCATGCTGCGGCGATGCGCGCCTCCGTCGGGATTTCATCTAGGGAGAAGCGCGAGGTCGGAATCGTTGCAAGACGGCGCTCCCCGTCGTCGTCGACGAAGCGAATCTGCGCGTGCGTGTTTCCGATGTTCAGAAAGCAGAGCATGTCGGCTGGCGTTCAAAGGAAGGAATGCAGTTCAGGACGCGCCTCGATCAACTTCAGAAGCTCCTTGATCTTTTGCGCGGACTGGCCGTTGCAGACCAGCGTCGCATCGTCGGTATGCACGATGATGACGTCGTCCAAGTCCACGGTAGCAACGAGATGCGCCGGCGAAGTGATGATTGTGGAGTTGGTCGTGTTCAGACCGACATGGATTCCGCGCACGACGTTGTTGTGTTCGCCTGGCGCGATCTGATTGCGCATGCTGGACCATGTTCCGGCGTCATCCCAGCCGAAAGAGCACTCGGCGACGGCAATATTGGGAAAATGTTCCATGACAGCGTAATCGAAAGAGATGCGCGGCGCTGCAGAGTAGACTTCTTCCATGGTTTCCGAGGAGTCATGCGAGAGAATCGCGCTGACGCGGTCATAAAAGCGGGCGATGTCAGGCGCATAATCTTGAAAAGCCTTGTCGAGCGTAGAAGCGCGCATGAAGAAGATTCCGGCGTTCCACTTGAAGCGTCCTGTCTTCAGATAAGCCTCGGCCGTGGCGAGATCGGGCTTTTCACGGAAGCTCAGCGCCCTGCGGATGGGAGTCGAAAGGTCGCATGCGATCGCATCGCCAGTTTCAATGTAGCCGTATCCCGTATTGGGGGATGTCGGTTTGATTCCGATAGTCAGAATGCAGTCCGAATTCTCCATGAACGTCATGCAGTCCTTAATGTTCTGCTGAAACGTTTCCTTGTCTTGTATGATGGGATCGGATGGGAAGAAGCAGATGAGCGGGTTTTCGCAGGCGGGAGCTTTCGCGCGAATGGTCGCGGCGGCGAACGCCGTGCAGATTCCGGTGTCGCGTCCCAGCGGTTCGCCGACGATGTTTTCAGGCGGAATGGTGGAGATCAGAGATCGCATTGGCGCGACATAGTCGCGATTGGTCATGATCAGAATCCGTTCCGGTTCGAAGATGGGAAGAAGCCGTGCGACGGACTGCTCGATGAGCGTGAGATTTCCGAGGAGGCGCAAGAGTTGCTTGGGACGCGATATTCTGCTCTGAGGCCAAAAGCGCTCGCCGCTTCCTCCGGCCATGATCGCAGCATAGTTGCATGATTTCATTGAGCGATTCGTTTCTTGCTAATTGGTTGAATCAGTCGAAAGCGAACATCCGATCCGGCTTGTTTGCCGGACCGGACGGAGCCGTGCCGGCATCAGGTCTGCTGACCGAGGTTTTCGATGATGGAGATCAGCGGGCTGAAGAGCGCGAGGACGATGCCGCCTACGATCACCGCCAGGAAGACGATCATAAGCGGTTCGATCATGCTGGTCAATGCATTAACGGCATTGTCGACTTCCTCGTCATAGGTGTCGGCGATCTTTTCCAGCATGTCCGGCAGACGCCCCGTTTCTTCTCCGACTTCAATCATGCTGATGACCATGTCCGGGAAGAGATTCGTGGAAGCAAGCGGCGGCGCCATCGGTTCGCCTTCCTTCACCGCATCGTGCACTTTCTGAATCGCGCGGGCGACGAGTTCATTGCCCGCTGTGTCGCGGACGATCGTCAGGGCGCTCAGGACGGGAACGCCGGAACCCATCAGGGTGCCGAGCGTGCGGGAGAACTTGGAAATGGCGGACTTGGAGACGAGCATGCCGATGACCGGTCCGCGGTAAAGACCGAGGTCGATCAGATAGCTGCCCTGACGCGTCTTGGCCATGAGCTTGAGCACGATGCCGATGACGACGATGATTCCGAGCGCGAGGAAAATGTTCTCCTGAACCCAATGGCTGATGCTGAGGACAACCTGCGTGATTTGCGGGAGCTCCGCGCCGCCAAGCATGTCGACGAACATGGATTCGAATTTCGGAACGATGGAGTACATCATGAAGCCGGTGATGGCGAAGGCGATCAGGAGGACGACGATCGGGTAGATCATAGCGGATTTGACCTTGCCGGCGATCTTCGCCGCCTTTTCCATGAAGGTGGCAAGACGGACGAGGATGAGTTCGATCTTGCCGGCCGCTTCGCCGGCGCGAACCATGTTCAGATAGAGTTTGTCGAAGGACTTCGGATGCTGCGCCAGCGATTCGGAGAACGTTGCGCCGCCTTCGACGGAGGTCGCGATCTTGCCGATGATCGTCCGGCAGGAAGGATTGGACGCCTGTTTTTCCAGCGTACGGAGGGAGCGGATCAGAGGAAGTCCGGCTTCAAGCAGGGTCGCGAGCTGACGCGTAAAGATGGTCAACTCCTTGCCCTTCATGACAACGGGACCGATGTTGATGGAGAGAACGCCTCCTTTTTTCGCTGCGGCCTTGCCCTTTGCCTGCTTCTTGCCGCGTTCCGCCTTCGTTACGAGCTTGATGGCGGTCGGGAAGAGCCCTTGCTCGCGCAACGCCGACGCAACGGCATCCTCGTTGGGCGCTTCTCTTTTTCCCTTTTGTTCTTTTCCGTTGGCGTCCATCGCCGAAAATTGATAGATTGGCATGGTGCGAGCGCTCCCGTTGTTAATGGATTGCTTTCCTGTCTTGTATGTCGTGTTCTGGTTGTGCCGGCTTTCGCATTCGAGATCATCCGTTCAGCTTTTGCACGAGACCTTCCGGATCTTGCGCGGCGGTGATCGCCTCGCTGTACGAGATCAGGCCGCGCTCATAAAGCTGCGCAAGATGCGCATCGAGCGTCTGCATGCCGTACTTCGCGCCGATCTGGATGTCCGACGTGATGCGGAAGGTCTTGTTATCGCGAATCAGAGCTTGAATGGACGGAGTCGAAATCATGATTTCGAAGGCGGCGATGCGTCCCGGCTTGTCGTTGCGCGGGAGGAGAACCTGCGAAATGACGGCGGCGAGACCGGCCGCAAGCTGCGTGCGGATCTGAGCCTGCTGGGTCGTGGGAAACGCATCGACGATGCGGTCGACCGTACGGGCGGCGCCAGTGGTGTGCAGAGTGCCGAAGACGAGGTGTCCGGTCTCCGCAGCCGTGACGGCAGCCTCGATGGTTTCCAAGTCGCGCATTTCGCCGACGAGGATGATGTCAGGGTCCTGGCGCAGAGCGCGCTTCAGCGCTTCGCCGAAAGATGGTACGTCGATGCCGATTTCGCGCTGGATCACGACGCTTTTCTTGTGCTGGTGATAAAATTCGATCGGGTCTTCCACGGTGATGATGTGGACGGCGCGCTCAGTGTTGATGATATCGATCAGCGATGCCAGCGTCGTGGATTTTCCGGATCCGGTCGGACCGGTGACGAGGACGAGGCCGCGCGGGCGGTAAAGCAGATCCTTGATGCTGGGCGGAAGTCCGATCTGCTCCAGCGTGAGAAGCTGGTTTGGAATTTGTCGCAGGACCGCTCCGAGGACGCCTTTCTGCTTGAATGCGCTGACGCGGAAGCGAGCCTGATCGCCAAAGGCGAAGCCGAAGTCGGCGCCGCCGATTTCCGCAATGGATTGCAAATGTTTCGGTGATGCAATGGATTTGATCAGCGCATCCGTGTCTTCTGGCGTAAGCGGGGGAAGATCAAGCGGCTGCATTTCTCCATGCAAGCGGACGACTGGGGCCACGCCGACCTCCAGGTGAAGGTCGCTGACCCCTTCGTCGACCACCAGCTGGAGAAGTTCGCTCATTTCAACCATGATGAAGTACCTTGCTTCCTTTACGTATATTTGAGGACCTCTTCCATCGTCGTTTCGCCATTGAGAATGGCGCGGATTCCATCCTCGCGCATGGTTTGCATGCCGAGTTCGCGCGCCTTGTCGCGAATGACGACGGTAGGAGAATTTTTCAGAATGAGTTCGCGGATCTTGTTGCTCAATGTCAGAAGTTCCGTGATTGCCTTTCGTCCCTTGTATCCGGTGTTGTTGCAGTTGGAGCAGCCTTTCCCATAATAGAACAGGTTTTCTCCGACGTCCTTGCGCGTAAGGTCAAGCAGCTGCAAGTCTTCGTCGGTCGGTCGGAAGGATGTCTTGCAATTCGGGCAAATGCGGCGGATCAGACGCTGACCGAGCACGGCGATCAAGGCGGACGTGATCAGGAATGGCTGAACGCCCATGTCGACGAGTCGCGTGATTGCGCCTGCCGCGTCGTTGGTATGCAGCGTCGTGAATACGAGGTGTCCGGTAAGGGAAGCCTGAACCGCCATTTCTGCGGATTCGATGTCGCGCGTTTCACCAAGCATGATGATGTCCGGATCCTGGCGCAGGAAGGCGCGCAGCGCACGTGCGAAAGTCATTCCGACCGCATCGTTGATGGGGAGCTGAACAATGCCTTCGAGGTCGTATTCGACCGGGTCTTCCGCAGTCAGGATTTTCGAATCGATCTTGTTGATTTCCTTCAAGGCGGAATAGAGCGTGGTGGTTTTTCCGGATCCGGTCGGACCGGTGATGATGAAGATGCCGTTCGGCATGGAGATGATTTCGCGAATCTTCTTCAGGCAGTTTTCATTAATGCCGAGAACATCGAGATCAAGGTTGACGACGGATCGGTCGAGAACGCGGAGCACGACCGATTCCCCGTAGGAGGTCGGAAGAGTGGAGACGCGCAGGTCGATAGGCTTTCCGGCAATCTTGAGCTGAATGCGTCCATCCTGCGGCTTGCGACGTTCGGAAATGTTGAGACCCGACATGATCTTGATGCGGCTGATGACCGGAACAGCGAGGCTCTTGGGGGGCGGCGCCATTTCATAGAGAGCGCCGTCGATGCGGTAACGGATCTTAAAGACGTTTTCGAAGGGCTCGAAATGGATGTCGGACGCCTTGTCGCGGATGGCCTGATACAGGACGGCATCGACGAATTTGACGATCGGCGCCTCGTTCGCGGCGGATTCCGCATCCCCGTCGGAGAAATCGACATCCTTTTCCTGCAGGTCGAATTCGGCCAGCATGTCATGCATGGCATCCATGTCGAGCGGATAATATTTTTCCAGGAATTTGTCGAACTGTTCCGGAGAGACGACAACAAGCTGGACGTCCTTGTCGAGCATGAAGCGTATTTCATCCGTGACCTGGTAGTTCAGCGGATTGCGAGCCGCGACCGTGACGATGTTTCCGTTCAATTCGACGGGGACGACGCCGAGCATGCGGGCGTTGTCGCTGTCGATGAGGCCGACCATCTCTTTCGTAAGGTCGACGCGTGAAAGGTCGACGACTTTCGTGCCGAGATTTTCGGCGATAAGGTTGAGCACCTGCTCCTGAGTCAGGTACTGAAGATTGGTGATGCATTCCTGAAGCGGATACCCGGTCCGCTCGCTTTCCTCTTCGGCCTCCTGCATTTGTTCCGGGGTCATGGCGCCGGCGGCGAGGATGATGTCTTTCAGGGTTTGATTTTCTGGATCAAGCATGATGGGATCGCTCCGTGGATTACTGTTCGTCGCCGATTGTCGTGGCCAGGACTTCGGTAACCGTCGTCATGCCGGCCGCTGCCTTGCGGAGTCCGTCTTCGCGCAGGGTTCTCATGCCGCTTTGCCGAGCGGCAGCCCGGATCGTCTCGGAGGATTCCTTGTTATAGATGAGATGCTGGATTTCCTCGCCGACCTGGAAGATTTCATAAATGCCGAGACGGCCTTTGTACCCCGTGCCGCCGCACATTGCGCAGCCGCGTCCGTGCATGAGCTGAGAGTTCGCGAGATATTCGTCGCTGAGATTGAGCAGGCGGATTTCGTCCGGCGTCGGCTTGTACGGCTCGATGCATTCCTTGCAGATGCGGCGTACGAGGCGCTGCGCCATGATGGCGCGGACGGAGGAGGCGACGAGGAACGGCTTCACGCCCATGTCGATGAGTCGGGTAATGGAGCTCGGAGCATCGTTGGTGTGCAGGGTGCTGAAGACAAGGTGTCCGGTAAGGGAGGCTTCGATGGCGATTTCCGCTGTTTCCAAGTCGCGGATTTCGCCGACCATGATGATGTTCGGCGCCTGTCGCATCATTGCGCGGAGCGCATTGGCAAAGGTCATCTGCACCAAGGGATTGACTTGAACCTGATTGATGCCGGAAAGCTGGTATTCGACCGGGTCCTCCACGGTGATGATCTTGCGGTTCGGCTTGTTGATGCTGTTAAGGAAGGCGTACAGGCTCGTTGTCTTTCCGGATCCGGTCGGGCCGGTGACAAGGAAGATTCCGTCCGGCATGGAAATGATCTTGTCGATCTTCTCTTGGTCGTCCGTGTAGAAGCCGAGCTTGGGAATATCGAGCTGGATGCCGCTTTTGTCAAGGATGCGCATGACGATGCTTTCGCCGTGCGTTGTCGGAATGGAGGAGACGCGGAGGTCGAGATCTACGCCGAGGACGCGCAACTGGATGCGGCCGTCCTGCGGGACGCGCTTTTCGGAAATGTCCATCCTGGACATGATCTTAAGACGACTGATGATGTTCGCCTGAAGATACTTCGGGGGGCTTTCCATTTCGCGGAGAGCGCCGTCGATGCGGTAGCGGACGCGGAACCGGCGCTCGAGCGGCTCCAGATGGATGTCGGACGCCTTCAGCTTGTAGGCTTCGGTGATGATGAGGGAGACGAGACGGATGATCGGCGCATCGTCCTTGAGGTTTGTTTTGTCTTCGACCTCCTCGGCGAGTTCCATTTGCGAAGTGTCGATTCCATCGATCAGGGAATCGACCGTAGAGGCGAGATCCATGTAATGCGTGTCGATGATCTTCTGGATCTGATCCGCAGGAGAGATGACTGCGTCGACGTCCCGTTTGAGCAGATAGCGCAGCGAATCGAGCGTTTCGATGTTTGTCGGGTCGCTCATGGCGACCGTGAGCGTATTGTCGTGCATCATCACGGGGATGACCTTGTATTGGCGCGCGATCTCCTTAGGCATGGCATTGAGGACGTCTTCCGGAATGTTGTAGTGGGAAAGATCGAGCGTTTCGAGTCCGTACTGCTGAGCGAGCATGGACATCAGATCGTTTTCGTCGATGAAGTGAAGCGACTTTAGAGCATCAACGACGTCGATCTGCCCGTTGGAGGCATTCGCTTTCTCTCTTGCGGCGTCGACTTGTTCCTTCGACACCATGCCGTATTCCTGAAGAAGCTCCAGGATGTATTCGCTGTTTTCAAGCACGTTTCAACCTCGTTTGTTCAGCTCTGGGGATTCCGATACGGGAAAGTATAGCGGCTCTTTTGAATTTTTTCAAGCGAAAAAGCGAAGAAGAGCGGGGGAAAACGAGAAAATTTCACTTTTTTTTTCGTATTCAAACTTTACAATTCGCGCATTCCAGTTTATATTTTATTCTATCGTTCACATGGATTCCATGCGCGATCCGCGGCATTCTTTTTCGTTGCCTGTACCACAATAAATTCGAAAAACGAGTCGTTATAGTCCGGATGCAGCGCAGACAGGATTTGATTTGAAAGAGAGATTCTCTAGATGAAATATGCGGTTTTAAGCGATATTCATGCGAATTTGGAGGCTTTTTCCGTAGTTTTGGAAAAGTGCCGCGCGATCGGAGTTACGCATTACATATGCCTGGGCGACATCGTCGGCTACAACGCCGACCCGAAAGCTTGTCTCGCTCTCCTTCGAAGTCTGAAGCCCGTCGCGGTCGTCAAAGGCAATCATGATGAATACATTTCCAATTCCGACGAGTCGATGGAGGGATTCAACGCGCATGCGAAAAGCGCGGTTCTTTGGTCAAAGAAGCAGCTCGACGACTCCGAGAAGCAGTATCTCGCCTCTCTCCCCATGAAGCAGGTGGTTCGCGGAACGCCCATCA
>CAZAAM010000053.1:0-11224 GCA_964483055.1 uncultured Victivallales bacterium | reverse complement strand
TCCACTGCGCGGGCGGACGGAAGTCATAGGTCAGATGCGGACGCCCTGAAAGGTCGAGCGCGATCATGGAAAGCGTTTCGTCCATCGGGAGGAGGAACGAGCCGTAGCGGACGATTCCTGCTTTGTCGCCGAGCGCTTTCGCCAGCGCTTCGCCCATCGCGAGGCCGAGATCCTCCATCGTATGATGGCAGTCGATCTCCAAATCGCCCTTCGCCTTGACTTCCAGATCAAAGCATCCATGCTTTGCAAAGAGATCCAGCATGTGATCCATGAACGGAATTCCTGTTTCGACATCGGCTTTCCCGACGCCGTCCAGATTCCAACGGACGAAAATGTCGGTTTCCTTCGTCGTGCGCTTCACTTCCGCGATTCTCATGTCTGTTTCTCCCGTTCGAACGTTTCTGGATCCTGTTTCAGCCTTAAAGTAGCGCCGGAACGCGCTCTTTTCAAACATCGGCGGTTGAAATCCTGCAAATTGGCGCTATCTTGTCTGACGATGCGAATCCAACCAAACAACAATGGATATCCTTGTTCATGAAGCGTCTTTTTCTTGCCGTCTGCTGTTTCGCCGCAGCGGGTCTCGTCCATGCCGCTCCGGCGCAAAAAACGGATGCGACGCCGCCCGATCGTCCCGAATTCGCTCCGCCGCTCCGGTTCAGCCTGAATCCGGAGGACTATGAGGACAGCGCGCTCGCGGGTCGTATGATCGCCGCGCGTCAAAAGGTTCTGGACGACATCAACGCGCGTCGCGCCGAGCTTCTGCAATCGAATCCGACCGCGAAGAAGCTCCGCGAGCAGATTCTGGAACTGAACCAGAAGCTTGCCGCCACCGTGGCTTCCGACAGCGAAATGATCCGCATGAACTCAAGACTATCCGATCTGAACGTCAAGATCGATCGCCTTGAACGCGCGAAGAAGAAGGAGCCGGCGCAAGAGCAGGTTGGCTCGTCCGCGCAGTGAACTGCGGCGCGAATACGTCCGCGAACATCGAAAAACAGGAGTTCCCCCTATGGCAGCGACGCTCATCAATGGAAGCGAAACCGCACGTTCCGTGAACGCGGAAACGGCGGAGGAAGTGCAAGTTCTGCAACAGAAGTTCGGCGTGCGTCCGGCTCTCGCCGTCGTTCTTGTCGGAGAGGATCCGGCGTCGCAGGTCTACGTTTCACGCAAGGTCGCCATGTGCGCCGAGCTTGGAATCCGATCCGAGAAGATCGTTCTTCCTTCCGATACGTCCCAAGAGGAGCTCCTGCGCATTCTCGATCGCCTGAACTCCGATCCTGAAATCCATGGCATCCTGGTTCAATCTCCCACCCCGAAGCAGATCGATGAGCGCGCCGTCGTACTCTCCATCGATCCGCGCAAGGACGTCGACTGCTTCCATCCGTTCAATGTCGGCAATCTCCTTCTCGGCGATCTGACGGGGTTTCTGCCCTGCACGCCGTGGGGCGTGACCGTGCTGCTGGAACGCTACGGAATCCGCACCGCCGGCAAGCACGCCGTCGTTCTCGGCCGCTCCAATATCGTCGGCAAGCCCATGGCCGCTCTGCTGATGGCGAAGGCGCCGACCGGCGACGCCACTGTGACGGTCTGTCACTCCAAGACGGAGAATTTGGATGAAATCACCCGGAGCGCGGACATCATCGTCGCCGCGCTGGGCATTCCGCGCTTCCTCAAGGGACATCAGGTCAAGGAGGGCGTCGTCGTGATCGACGTCGGCATCAACCGCATTGCGGATCCGACCGCCAAGCGCGGATGCCGGCTTGTCGGCGACGTGGATTTCGCCTCCGTCGAACCGAAGGCGTCCTTCATTACTCCTGTTCCGGGCGGCGTTGGTCCGATGACCATCGCCATGCTGATGAAGAATACGCTTCGCGCCTGCCGCGCCCAAATGTCGAAATAAGATTGCGTGCGAAGGACGAATCATATGAAAAGCAACCGGCGGAACGACGACGATGCGAAGTTGTTGGGACTTGGTCTCGACGGCTCCGACGGACATAAGCGCATCACGAAAGGCGACAACTTCTATCTCGTCGGCGGTTCGGAGGAAACGCACGAACGCATGACAGAGACTGCCGTCAAGTTCAACGAAAAGCTGGCTCGCAAGGGGAAACGCCTCGGCGAACTTTCCGGAGAAGAGTTTCTCGACATGATGCGAGAAGCGTCTGACAGTTGATGTCGCTTCCTGCATCGCACGCTTGCGTGAAACGCGGATTCCTCGCCTGAGACGCAGGGAATTCGCGTTTTTTTGCATGTTCGCGCCTTCCCGACAAGCCGATGAGCTCCGTCTCAGTTCAAGGGAAGCGAATTTTCAACCCGGGCTTGCCTTGAAAAGCTCATTGCGGGCGGATGCGCGCCTCCATATGACAAGAAACGACGCGCCGGACTCTGCAAGTGCAAGGGGCAGGGCGACGCGCCGTTTTCCGTTTTCAGCGTCGAGACGCACAGTTCAGGCGTCGACGGGAACCGTATCCAGAATCTTCTTGAGATAGGCGCAGTGTTCGTCGGAGGGCGGGCATAGCGGAAGACGATATTCCAGCTCCAGCAATCCGCGCATGGACATCGCCGCTTTGACAGGGATGGGGTTCGTCTCGATGGTCATGGCCTTGAAGAAGCGGTAGAGCTTCTTCTGCAGGGAGCGCGCGGCGGCGTAGTCGCCCTTGTCGCAAAGGTCGACGAGTTCCTTCATTTCCTTCGGGATGATGTTGGATGCGACGCTGACGACGCCCTTCGCTCCGGCCGCCATCATAGGGAGCGTCAGAGAATCGTCGCCGCTCAGGATGTCGATGTCGCAAAGAGAAAGAATTTCAGAGATGCGATCCACGGATCCGCCGGCTTCCTTGACGCCGATCACGTTCGAATTCTTCGCCAAACGGGCGATGGTCTCCGCCGCGATCGCCACGCCGGAACGACCTGGGATGTTGTATAGCACGATTGGAATGTCGCACGAGTCCGCGATCGTGGAGAAGTGGCGGTACAGGCCTTCCTGCGAGGGCTTGTTGTAATATGGAGTCACCTGCAGGGAAAAGTCGGCTCCGTCCGCCTTGGCCTGCTTGGTCAGGGAGAGCGCCTCTTCCGTCGAGTTCGCGCCGCTGCCCGCCATGACCTTGCAGCGTCCGGCCGCAATGCGCACGACTTCCGATATGACCTTGGAGTGCTCCTCGTAGCTCAGCGTCGGAGATTCTCCTGTGGTTCCGACAGGAGCGATTCCGTCCGCTCCGTTGCGGATCTGCATTTCGACGAGCCGTGCGAGCGTCTCGTAGTCGACTTTCCCGTTTTTGAACGGCGTCGTGATCGCGGTGTAAAGACCTTTGAGTTCCATGATGTAAAGAAATCCTTGAGCTTGGTTGTTTGAATGCGTTGCGGCTTTCCCCGTCTCAATTTCCGGATTCGACTCCGAAGAGATCCATGCAGGCCGTTCCTCGCAGAATTTCCACCGCCGGACCGGTCAGCTTCATGTTCGAAACCGCGCCGTTGACTTCGTTGATGTCCAGTTGAAGCAGATCTCCGCAACGCGTCTGGAAGGTCAGGCGCGTCGGCGCATGGAAGTATTTCCATAGGACGCAGCCGGCTGCGGCGATTCCTGTGCCGCATGCCATGGTTTCATCTTCCACGCCGCGTTCGAACGTCCGAATTTCCACCGGATTCTTGAATGCCGAGTCGAACGAAATGAAGTTGACATTCGTTCCTTCCGGCTGAAACGTCTTGCTGTTGCGCAGCCTGCGACCGAGCGGAAGAATGTCGCAGTTGCGGAGATCATCCATGCGGAGCACGAGATGCGGCACGCCGACGACGCCATGATAAACAGTATGATCCTCCACTTCGTCGAGACGTTTGAACGGCTCCGTAAGCGGAAGCTCGATTCGGACAGTGTTGTCTGAAAGGACGCGCGCATGAAGTTCGCCTCCGCCGGTGATGAAGAGAGGCGTCGGATTGCGCGTCATGGAATGGTGGAACGCAAACATGGCCGCGCAACGCAGGCCGTTTCCGCAAAGCTCCGCTTTCGACCCGTCGCAGTTGAAGAATTCCATGGTGATGTTGTCGCATCCAGGAACGCAGGATTTGGAAAGCAGGATGAGCCCGTCCGCGCCAATGCCGCGTCGGCGATCGCACAGCTTGACGATGCTTTCCGCAGAAAAGCGCAAGTGGGCCGTCGTGTTGTCGACGACGATGAAATCGTTGCCGGCTCCGTGCATTTTTGAAAATTTGAACAGTTTCATGATCGTCCCCTCGTGAAACAGGAAATGACTTTTCAGATAAAATATCGCATGCGGCGATATTTTTCAAGCTAGGAAAAACAGTTTTGATTTTTGGCAAAATCGATGATATAGTATGCTCTTGCTTTTTTTATCGGAAAAGAGGTTCCCGGAAGCTATGAAAGAACGCGGCATCATCGTCCTGATTGCGATCATTCTCGCCATTCATGGACTGCTTTTGTACATTGTCATGCAGAGCGGCGCTCCCAAGGAAGAGAAAGCCGCCAAGACCGAAGAGTCCGTCGCCGAGGAGGAGTCGCCCGCTCCCGAAGAGGAGGTCCTTCCCGAAGCGCTTCGTCCCCGTCCGCCTCTGAAGCTGGACTGGAGTCGCGCGGTCAAGGGAAACATCGCCGCTCTTCCCGGATCGAACGCGGTGCGCGCCGGAATTCTGGTTGATCTCGATTCCGGCGAGGTTCTTTGGGCGAAGAATGAAAACCAGCCTGTTCCCATCGCTTCGATGAGCAAGATCATGACTATTCTGCTCGCCTACGAGGCCGCGCTCGATCCGAAGAACGACATCACGCTCGATACGATGGTTCCCGTGACGCGCGAAGCGATCAATGTCCCGCCAAGCAAGGTCGGATTCTATCAGGGCGAAGCCTTTTCCCTCCGCGATCTTCTTGTCGCGTCCTCCATTCAAAGCGCGAACGACGCCTCCTATCTCATCGCGCAGCATCTCGGCGGCGGAAATGCGGACGTTTTCGTGCGCGCCATGAACCAGCGGGCCGCGGAGCTCGGAATGGAGAATACGATTTTCTTCAATCCTCATGGACTTCCAGGGAAAAATCGCGATTTCGACAACAAGAGCTCCATGGCCGATCTCGTCCGTCTCTGTTGGGAGTTCATGCGACACGAGGAGCTTATGGAATGGGCGGCCATCCGCCGCGCGCCTTTCCGCAAGGAGGGCGAAAAGGGGTATATCGTGATGAGAAACCACAACAATCTTCTGCCAGGCGGAAAATATGCAGCGGAGGGAGTGACCGGAATCAAGACCGGATTCACCAATCGCGCGGGATGCTGTGTCGCCGCAAGCTGTCTGCGTGATGGACGGCATCTGCTTGCAATCATCGCCGGGGCGCCGCATGCCAAGGATCGCGATCTTTTCGCTCGCGATCTTTTCGACTGGGGTTATAAGAGGATTAAGCGATAAGATCTTTATTGCCAAGGAGATCATCTCCATGTTCCCCGTTTCTTTTTCTTGTGACGAGCTGACGCAGGCGACCGGCGGCGCATGGCGCGGACCGCGCGCCGATGTCTCCGCAGTCTTTTCCGATACGCGCGAATTCGCTCCGGACTCCGTTTTCTTCGCCTTTGCCGGCGAACGATTCGACGGTCACGATTGCCTTGAACAGGCTCTTGAGCGCGGTGCGAAGGTCCTTTGCATTCAAGCTGATCGAGCGGATCGCATTCCGCCTGGAGCGTCGGCGCTTGTCGTTCCGGACACGGTTCGCGCCTTTCAGAATCTGGCGCGATTCCACCGCATGCGCTTCCCGGACTTGAAAGTCGCCGCTCTGACCGGATCTTGCGGAAAGACCAGCGCAAAGGAAGCCCTGCGCGCGATTTTTTCGCAGAGTTTCGGCACGGAGCATGTCCTTGCTACGGAAGGAAATACAAACAATCAGATTGGCGTTCCGCAGAATCTCCTGCGTCTGACTCCGGCGCATCGCGCAGCTGTTTTGGAGATGGGAACGAATCATCCCGGCGAAATCGAACCGCTTTCCCGTTGCGCTTCGCCCGATGGCGCCTTGATCGTCTCCATCGGAAGCTGTCATTTGGAATTTCTCGGATCTTTGCGCGGCGTCGCCGAGGAAAAGGCGGAGATCTTCCGCCATTTGTCTCCCGACGGCTGCGCCGTCATTCCCGCCTCCTGTCCGGAGCGCGATGTCCTGCTGGATGCGACGTCTTCCATTCCCACCCGCATGAGCTTCGGACTCGATTGCGGCGACGTGCGCGCGACCTGGCTTCGCGGCGATATCACAGGTTCTTCCTTTCGCCTGACTTATGGCGCGGAAAGCGCGGAGATCCATTGGGGCATTCCCAGTCGGCATCAGGCTGTCAACGCCGCAGGAGCCGCTGCGATTGCGCTGGCCATGGGCGTTTCCTTCCCCGATGTCGCAACCGGGCTTGCGAACACGACGCTGCCCGGACTGCGCATGCGAACTCGAAAGATCGAGGGCGCGACTTGGATCAACGACGCCTACAACGCGAACCCAGACAGCATGGAGGCTTCGCTCCGCTGGCTTCGCGACGTCGCCGATCCGAAGCGCCTGACGCTTGTTCTTGGCGATATGGGCGAGCTTGGCGAATCGTCGGAGCAGGCGCATCGCCGCGTCGTCGATCTGGCTATGGAGCTGTTCCCTGCGTCGAATATCCTCTTCGTCGGAGAACGCATGACGGAAGCCGCCGCCGGCCGCGGAACGTGCTTCCCGAACGCCGTCGAGGCGAAAAAGGGCGTCGTCGCTTCGTCAGGCTGGACGGTCTTCGTGAAAGGTTCGCGCTTCATGCGGATGGAGGAGATTGAGCCGGCATGAGGCTTTCCGACTTCCATTCCGCCCTGTCGTCCGTCGCGACGCGCTTTCCCGATGCGAATCCGGACATTTCCGGAGTGACGGAAAATTCCTGTCGAGTCCGTTCCGGATTTCTTTTCTGCGCGATTTCCGGCGCGAAGACCGACGGTCATCGATATCTTGCGGACGCGGCGCGCAACGGAGCTGTCGCGCTCGTCGTCGACGATTCCTATGCCGGTCCGCTTCCGGAACTTCCGACGATTCGAGTGCGCAACGGCTATTTCGCATGGGCGCTTGTCTGTGAAGCATGGTTCGGCTTCCCGGGCCGTTCCTTCCGCATTCATGCCGCGACTGGAACGAATGGCAAGACGTCCTGCGTCTGCTTTCTTCGTCATCTTCTTTCCGCGGATTCCGCGCGGAAGGTCGGACTCGTTTCGACCGTCAGCAACGACGATTGCGCGGAAGTCGCGCCTTCCGAGCATACGACTCCGGACGCCTTCGCTCTTCAGAACTTGTTCTTCCGGATGCGGAAGAACGGCGCGACCGATGCCGTCATGGAGTGTTCCAGCCATGGCTTGAGCCAGCGCCGCTCCGGCGGATTGCGCTTTTCCTCCGCGATTTTCACAAATCTGACGGGCGACCATCTGGACTACCATGGAACGATGGAGCGGTATTTTCAGGCGAAGAAGATCCTCTTTTCCGAGATGCTTGCGGACGGCGCGCCGGCGGCGGTCAATTGCGACGATCCCTGCGGAGCCCGCCTGATCGCCGAGCTGCCGCGCGCCCGCTTGCTTCCGGTTTCCTTTTCGGGAAGGGACGCCTATTGTTCTTTGACGCGTCTGGAGATGCGGCCCGATCGCTCGGAGCTTTCGTTTCTGCTTGACGGCGAAGAGATTTCGCTTGCGCTTCCCCTTCCGGGCGCGTTCAATGCGCATGACTTCCTGCAGGCGTTCGTCGTCGCAGACGCGCTCGGCGTTTCCCGTTCGCTTCTGATGAATGCAGTCCGAACCGTCCCGCATGTTCCCGGCCGTCTTCAGCCCGTTCCGTTGAAATGCGGCGCGACGGCCTTCATCGATTATGCGCACACGGATGACGCGCTTCTGCGCGTACTGACCAGCCTGAGAAGAATTCTTCCGCCCGGAGGTCGCATCCTGACCGTCTTCGGATGCGGCGGCGACCGTGATCGAACCAAGCGTCCCCGGATGGGCGCAGTCGCGTCCGCGCATTCCGACGTGCTGATTCTTACGAGCGACAATCCGCGCAGCGAGGATCCGATGGAGATCCTTCGCGATATCGAGTCGGGCGTTCCGGCGAATGTTCCCCGCATGATCATTCCCGATCGCGCGGAAGCCATCGCGCGCGCCGTCGATTCGGCGCGGTGCGGCGACTTCGTACTCGTCGCGGGCAAGGGACACGAAGCCGTTCAGGAGATTCAGGGGCGCAGTCATCCCTTCCGCGACATCGATCATCTGATCGGACGCTGATGTCGTCATTTCATTCGTTCGGAACCTCTTGTCGGGGAACTCCGCGGATATGAGGATTCGTCCGCCTCTGGCGAAACGCAGGCTTTCCTTTGCGAATTTTCTCCTGCCTTTTCGGATCGCGCCGCCTTCGGAGATTTCCATGCGCTCGTTTCGTTCGCTTTGCCGATGCAAGGAGGCGGCTCCGTCGTTCTTCCGTTCGCAGCGGCTTTTTCCGGGCGGCTTGCCGCATTCCGCGCGCCGCTGAAATGCGCCGGGAGCCGTCCTTCGCGGCGACAGGAGCTTGAATCGTCAGGAAAATCGTTTCCTTTCAGGAAAATACGATGGGGCATGGTTGAATTTTCCGAAAAATATGATATAGTTCTTTTCTGTCAACCTGATTCATTTTTTGCCAAAAACAACGTAAAGGAACTATCATGGACACAGGCAAACTTCGCAAGGCGGCCGATACGATCCGCATTCTTTCCGCGGAAGCGATTCAGAAAGCAAAATCCGGACATCCCGGCATGCCGATGGGCAACGCCGACTATGCCATGGTTCTTTGGGCCAAGTACATGCGCCACAATCCGGCGGACGCCGAGTGGATCGGCCGCGACCGCTTTGTCCTTTCCGGCGGTCATGGATCCATGCTGATCTATTCTCTGCTTCATCTCTTCCAATACGGGCTGCCAATGAGCGAGATTCAGAACTTCCGCCAGTGGGGCAGCAAGACTCCGGGTCATCCGGAGCACGGTTGGACGCGCGGCGTCGACATCACCACCGGTCCGCTTGGCAGCGGCTTCGGATCCGCCATCGGCATGGCCATCGCCGCCAAGCAGTTCGCGGCCCGTACGGGACTTGACAAGTCCGGTCTTGCTCTGCCAAGAATCTTCGTCATGTGCGGCGACGGATGCATGATGGAAGGCAACACGAGCGAAGCATCCAGCCTTGCCGGACATCTCCGTCTCGACAACATCATCGCGTTCTACGATGACAACGGCATCACCATTGAAGGCGGAACGAATCTGGCGTTCACGGAAGACGTCGCGGCCCGTTACGAGGCTTACGGCTGGCGCGTTCTCCGTTGCGACGACGCCAACGACATCGGAAAAGTCGATGCCGTCCTTGCCAGAGCCGTGCAGAACGACGGGCGTCCCACGCTCATCATCGGAAAGACCACGATCGGTTTCGGTTCCCCGAACAAGGGCGGCAAGTCTTGCTCCCACGGCGAGCCCCTCGGCGAAGACGAAGTCGAACTCACGAAGAAGAATCTCGGCTGGACCGAGCCGCCGTTCACCGTTCCTGCGGAAGTTTCCGCCATGCTTGACGCGCGCGTCAAGGAGCTCGAGGCTGACGCCGCCGCCTGGAACGCGCAGTATGCGGAATTCCTTAAGACCGCCGATTCCGCCTTGATCGACAGTCTGCTCAAGAAGACCGTTCCGGACAATCTGCTGGAAGAGCTTCTCGCCGCGGCGCCGGTCGATAAGCCGGTCGCCTCCCGCGCATCCAGCGGCACGATCCTGCAGAAGGCCGCGCAGCTTGTTCCGGCTCTCGTCGGCGGCGCCGCCGACCTCGCTCCTTCCACGAAGAGCGATATCAAGAACGAGTGCGGATTCAGCTCTGAAAACCGTGCCGGACGCAATCTGCACTTCGGCATTCGCGAACTGGAAATGGGCATGGCCGCAAACGGCATGGCTCTTTTCGGCGGCGCGATTCCGTATTCCTCGACCTTCGCGGTCTTCAGCGACTACATGAAGCCGGCGATTCGCCTCGCCTGCATTCAGGAGCTCCATGAAATCTACATCTTCACGCACGACTCCTTCTACGTCGGCGAAGACGGCCCGACTCATGAACCGGTCGAGCAGCTCACCATGCTCCGCACCATTCCGGGCATGACGGTTTATCGTCCCGCGGAGGCTCATGAAGTCGCGCATTGCTGGAACGCCGCTTTGCGCGCGAACGGACCGGTCGCTCTGCTCCTGACCCGTCAGAACCTGAATCCGTTCACCGCCGAGCAGGCTGCGAAGATCGATGTCTCCAAGGGCGCTTACGTCTTGAGCGACGATGCGGATTTCGAACTGATCCTGATTGCTTCCGGAAGCGAAGTTCAGCTTGCCCTCGATTCGGCGGACGCTCTTCGCAAGCAGGGACGCAAAGTGCGCGTGGTCTCCATGCCGTCGCTTGACGTCTTCCTGCGCCAGGATGCCTCCTTCATTGAATCGATTCTGCCGAACGCCTGCCGCAAACGCGTCTCCATCGAGGCCGGCGCGACGCAGATCTGGCGCACGGTCATCGGTTTGGACGGACTTGCGATCGGACTTGATCATTTCGGCGCATCTGCTCCGTATAAGAAGCTGGTCGAAGAGTTCGGCTTCACGGTCGACTCCGTCGTTTCCAGAATTCAGGCCTGGCTCTAAGCGCAGCTTGAGCGCATCCGCCTTTTGCGTTTGCGCAGGCGGAAAGAGACTTGGACGCGAATCGGGCGCGCCGCGCCCGATTCGCGTTTTTTGCACCGCCGCGATAAAATCGCAAAGCTGCGCGCATGACGATGAGATGAGGAATCGCCTTTGGCTTGCAGTGAATGAACGGCTTTCCGCGTTCGTTCTTGCTTTCTTAATTCTTTCGTTTGAATCGCATCTGTCCGCAATTTGAATGCTTCGCATGCTTGATGTTTCGTGTTTCGGATGCGAAAAAACGCCTTCCCCTCGCAGGAAGGGAAGGCGTGGATTCATGCGTGACCCGCAAGCGGCTTTCTCCTAAGAGGAACCGGCCGCGTGCGCCGCAAAATCGAATCGATTGTCAGCCGCGATGCTCTTGCTTTTTCTCCAAGTACTTGCGAGCCTGCGTCGCTGCCTTGTCGACCGCCTCGTCAATCGCCTTGTAGACATTGTCATAGGCGTTGGACGTCGATGCGACCGGGCTTTCCTTGATCGAGACGGTCAGATTGGCGGTGATCAGATTGCGTTGCAGATCAAGAATCATGTCTGCTCGTGAGATTCGAAGA